>JADGPN010000108.1 GCA_017882465.1 Solirubrobacteraceae bacterium | reverse complement strand
GTCACGCTTACGCCAGGCGCGGTGGCTCGCCCGGCAGTCCTCAAGCACCTTCTGGCGTTGCCGCTGGCTGAGTCCGTGGGTCCCGGCCATCGTGGCCCACGCCCACGAGATGCCGCGCATGCGCGCGACGACGATCTGGTTATCGCGATTGATCTTCTCCAGCGCGTCCATGCGTGGCCCAGGCTTTGATGCTTTCCAGCCCACTCCGAGTGTGGGTGCGAGCGCTGCCATCAGCCGTACTCACGCGCTGACCAGGATTCAATGCCACCGGGAAGCGAGTCTACCCCGGCGAGATCTGCTCTCCGGGCAGAACACCGCTGCTTCCGCTCGCCTCCGGTGCTGTCCGGTCTTGAGCGCCAACACAGACTGCCCCCCCCAATGCGTCTTCACTCACGTCGCGGGGCGCGCGGAGGTTCTCGCATCGTTGACGCGGTCTGCTGTACGGTCGCTGGTCTGATGACACGAAAGGTGCTGGACACTGACGAGGCGTTCGTGTCGAATCTCGCGAGCGGCGGCCCGTTCACGCTGCGTATCGAAGTTGACGCGAACCCGGACGGCCGCACGTTCGGAGGAGTTGCCTACGTCGAGTTGGGAAAGCGGGACCCCGATCCGGAGGTCGAGGCGGAGCGCGTGATTCGGTACGCGCTCGTCGGCACGACTCGGGCGATAGACAGCGTCAGCGCCTGCACGGGCGCCGCCACGATGGCCCTGTCATGGCTTGAGCACATGGACCGTCTGGCAGAGGCGCAACCGATCGTCGACGCGGGCGAGGACGAGCCGGATCCACCCGACCATCCGTCGAAGTAGCGCAGCACGACCTCGACGTTCTGCTGCTCGGCGGCTTGCATCGAGTACCTTCGTCGGTCTGAGCGTGGCGCGGCGGTGCTACCAACGCGTCCACTCCCGCGCCCGAGGACGTTCGGGACGGGCCAAAGACCCGCAGTGTCATCGGAGGAGGAAGCCAACCGAGGCGGGCAACGCCCCTGTGTTGCCAGCGGAGTTAGAGGGCGGACACACGTCCGCGCCGGGGTCAGCCGAAACGAACCCAGATGCCGATCCGGGCCCGTCCGATGCCGGGGAGCAAACGCCAGCTCAGAGACGCAAGGCGAAGCCGCCGGTGCTCGGCAACGGCGCTCATGCGGTTGAGGCTGGAGGCTGCGAGGGGCGCAGCCGTGAGCTGGCGTGCTTCGTGTCGGCCGCTCGCCATCTGCGGACCGTTGAGCGCAGCGCCAGATAGCCGACGATGCCGGGCAGTGTGGGGAGCCAGAACGAGATCGCGCGGTAGGCCAGTACGGCGATGACAGCGCTGCTCGCCGGTACGCCAAACACGACAAACGCGCCGATCATGCCGCCCTCCACCCCTCCAACTCCACCGGGAAGTGGCAGCAGGCTCCCGAGCGTTCCGAGGAAGTAGCCGACCACGAGGACGGCCACTGGCACCACGATTCCAAATGCATGGAAGCAGACGCCGAGCACGGCGATGTCGAAGCCCCAATACGCCACGGCGCCCAGCAGTCCCACCCGGCGCTGCCGAGTGAGGTGTCCCGCAGTGCGTACGCCACTGCCGAGCGTGTTTGATGCCTTGGCAAGTCGCCTGGCTACCCAACCGAGCGCTCCGGCACGGCTGGCGAAGCGCTGGAGCCGTTGCTCGACGTCCTGCGGCAGCAGGGCCAAGCTGAGGACCGCGGCCACGAGCACCGCCGCGAAAGCGGCGGGGATCATCGTGATTGCGAACGAGCCCCCGCCGTCGAACAGTCCGGTCCACAACCCCGCCCCGCAGACGATCAGCGCGCCGAGGTAGACGCAGTACTGCACGACGAGACTCGCGACCATGCGGCACCCGATCACGTGGGAGGACATGCCGGCTCGCCCGAGTGCCCAAGCGGTGACGGCGACGCCGCCCGCCCCGGCCGCGGCCACCACCCGGACCGCCGCGATCCCGGCAAGCGGGATCTGCAGGCTCACACGCCAATCGATCCGAGGTACTCCACGACCGATGACGGTTCGAAACAGCAGCGCGTAGCCGGCGATCGAGAGCAGCTCGAGGGCGCCGCCGACGACAAGCCAGAGCGGATCGCCGCGGCGAAGCTGGCCCCACGTCGCCTTCAGCCCCGCCAATTTCGGGATGAGGAAATACAGGCCGACCAGCGCCACCACGGTCAGGGCCAACACGAGGAGCAGCCGGGCTCGAGTGATCGGCACCGTCGGCCCCTGCTTCGACACCGTCAGCCGATCAGCCCCCAATTCGCCGGCCGCCGATGCGGGTGTCCCGCTATCAGGCGGCTCAGCTTCGCCACGGGGGTGTCTTCTGCCCACATCATCCCGATCGCCCCTCGGTGCGGGACGGGACTCGTGGGCTCGGACATCGGTGCCGGGCATCCGAAACCTGAGCTTCGCTTACCCGGCTCGTGGGAGCCGCAGGATTTGCGGATATCCGCTGCCTTGGGCACGCGCTCCGACGGCGAACATGTGACGAACCTCCTCTGGGTCTTCAATCCCTTCGAGCAACGCTCGGCGGGTCGCGAACCCTCGACGGGATCCACGGGGCGGAGGTCAATCGCGTCGGCGAGTCGCGGCAAATCAAGAGGTCGACTGCAGCGACGACGGGTCGGCTTGGTCAGCGACCGTCCGACAAAGACGGTACTCGCTTGTGTGGATGATTGCAATCTTCCAGCCGGCCAGCGGCCAGCCAGATTCGGCCGTCGACGACCGGCTCACCCGTGCTCCGTTGCATGAGCGCCGGGTTGAAGTCCGGTGGCCGGGGCGTAGACTTGAAACTCAAAGTCACTCGTCGCTTCTGAGAACGCTTCGCGCAGGGGGCCTCCGGCAGGACGCCAATGGCCGTCTTACGGACAGTTTCGTCCCCAGCTTTAGAGAGCCGTATCGCGACGATGAGTCGCTCGGAAGATGCCCTGGGTGGTCCAGGGGTCGAGGAGGTCTCTGTGGTTCTCAAGTCACCGGTCGAGCTCCCGGAACCCGGAGCCGACCGGGATCTCGTCGACGAGCGCCCGCCGCGCGAATCGAAACACGTCGTCGTGAGGGCAGCGCAACGCATCGGAGCGCTCAGCGCTCGCCGGCGCGCTCTGCTGACCGTGGTCGGCACGCTGCTCGCGCTGGGCGCGCTGGTCTTGGTTCTTGCCGGTCGATGGGGACGGTTCGCGAGCGCCGCCGTCAGCGCGTCTTGGTGGGCGTTGACAGCTGCCACGGTGCTACAGACCGCGTCGCTGGTGGCCCGCAGCGAGTCATGGAATGTCTGCGTGCACGCTGCTGGAGGCACCGTCGGACGTCGGCGCCTGTACCGCGCCGCCGGCGCCGGCTACGTGGGCAACATCGTCAACGGCGAGCTCGGGTTCGCCCTGCGCATCGCAGCGCTTCGGCGTGCCGCACCCCGGGAGAGCCCTAAGGCGGGGGTCCTTGCCGCGACCGAGGTACCGATCGTGTTGACCGAGGTCGCGCTCGCGACGCTGTTCTCGTTCACACTCGTCGCTCCCCTGGGCTTGCCGTGGTGGACACCGCTCGTCGCCTTCATCGCGGTCCTTGCCGCCGTCGCAGGGCTCGCCCGGTTGGCCCGGCGCCACCCGAGCGGATGGTGGAAGGGCCTCAGCGCACTTGGCGACGCCCGCGCCCGCGCACGGGTCGCCCTCTTCGTCGCGCTCGCAGTCAGTGCGCAGATCGCGCGCAACTGGTTGATGCTGCACGCCAGCGGTGTCCATGCCTCGGTGTTCGATGCGACCGCTGTGCTGATCGCGGTCGCGGTTCTCGGTGTGCTGCCGGTCGGCCCCGGCGTCGGCGCGGCGGCGATGGTCCTGATCCTGGGGGCCAGCGGTGTAGCCGGCGTCAGCGCCGCGGGAGTGCTGCTGACCGCGACCGGCACCCTCGGTGCGCTTGCCTATGCCGGCTGGGGGCTCGCTGACGGTTTCTGGACCAAACGAAGAACCAGGCGGCTGCGGCTACCCGCGCCCGCGACGGCCCGCCAAGCACCAGCGTTGACCTAGCTCACGCGACGACGGCGAGCGAGCGACAAGCCTGAGCCGTCAATCAGGAGCGTCTGCAACCCGATGGCATTGCGCCCGGGTGTACCATTGATTGTTCGCCTTGCCCCAGCGCTTGGGAGGCGATGAGTTTCCGGCTCCAAACCTCGGCCGGCGTGTGAGTATCGACCTGATAGCGGTCGACGCTCGTCGCAACCTCCAGGAGCTGTGCATGTCCACTTCGAACCGCGCCGCGCGACCAGCGGGACGGGGTCGCCGCAAATACCGGCGGTGTTCCCGAATCCCGAAGGGTCGTGATGTGCGCTGGGCGAGCGGGCATTTCGACATCGTCCACTGGCCGCTCGCGAACCGGGGCCCGAGAGCGTGATCACTTCGAGTAGCTAACGAACGACGCTGGTCAAGGCGAAGCCCGAGGCAGGAAGACAAACCCGTCAGCGGAGGAGCGCCACGGCGCGAACTCTGTCCGACGTTGCCCTGACCAGCAACCAGTGTGCCAGCTCGCTTTTGCCGCGGGGTAACACCAACCATCAGACTGAGGAGAGGTGACGAAATGCGCTATATGAACTGCCCGCGTTGCGGCTTGGCGGTCCGCCTGCGGTTTGCCTATCTGACCTTGGAACGCTGCCCGCGGTGTCTGGCCCAGGATTGCGTCCCGATGTCGATGTACATCTCGGACGGACCGCGGACACGACCGACGACGGAGAGATCACCCCGCGTCGCGCAAGCTTGGAGGCGAGCTTGAGCCGCACGTTGTGACGACAGCACACCAGCTGAATGATTGGTGGAGGTCTGTCTCGTCGTGCGGGACGAAGCCACCGGGCCGGTGGGATAACGCCGATCGGAGTCGGCACCAGCCCCGCAGTCAAGACCAGTAACCCTTACCTCACGCCTCGTGGCGCACGCAGCGCCGTTGGTGGCATCCCGGCTTGCGTCGAGAATCCTGGCTGCAGGGCCAGCCACTTCCCGACACTAGTCTTATTCGCGGGCGTCATGTGCGCCAACCTGTGCGAAGGGGTGAATGTGCTTGCTCGAATGGAACTGAGAAGCAAGAGGAGGTTCCCCGTATGTTCAGAGCCAAACCTGCAGGCATCGCGCCCGCAGTCGATTCGGGTGCACAGTCCGGTCAGAACAGGTGGCGTGGTGGCGTTTCGCGAGGTTCGACGGTGGCGTTTGGCGGCCTGGCTCGGCTCGTGCGTCTGCTCGTCGGCATCATCGTGCTGATCATCGTCGCCGGGATCGTGCTCGTCCTGCTCAAGGCGAACGCGACCAACGCCATCGTTTCCGACGTCCACGACGCGGCACGCTGGCTCGCAGGCCCGTTCGACGGCATGTTCAGCTTTCGCGATCCCAAGGTTGCCTTGTCGGTCAACTGGGGGATTGCCGCGGTCGTGTACCTGATCGTCGGCGGACTGATCGCCCGGCTGTTCCGCTCACATCGCTAGAGGAGCCCACAACACTCCAGCTACGCCAAACCGAGGGAAGCACGCACCGTGCCTGTACCCCAACCCACCCGAACATTCTGGACGGCAACATGCCGACGATCCTCTTCATCATTCTCCTTGTGCTGCTGCTGACTCTCGGTGGCTACCGCTTCAGTCGCCGCGGCCGTCGGGGTACCTAGGCCCAGGCCACGAACGTCGGAGACTTCGCAAGGTTGGGCAGGTGCCCTCCGATCGGTTGAGCGTCCGATCGGTTGAGCGTGGTGGTGAGAGCCGTCAAGGAGGCCGAGGGGAGCGGTGCCGAGTCCATAGTCGAGCAAGTGTGCGGTGCGGCGGTGGCGTTGCTTTCGTTGAGTGGTGCGGGCCTCGCGCTGCTGGTCGACGCCGTGCCGATGCGCGTCCGCGGCGAAACGGTCGGAGCGTTGAACCTGTTCCGTGGCGTCGCGGGCCGGCTCGCTGACCGGGACATGCCGCTGGGCCAGGGTATGGCAGACATCGCCGCGATCGCCCTGCTCCAGGAGCGAGCTGATCGACGGCCGGCTGGACGCGACAATCCTCGCGAACACGGGGCTTGGCGCTTCGTCTTCGGATTGATCACGATCGCCCTCTGGCGAAACGGGCCTGCCAAGAGTAAGGTCGCCATCGGCAGCGTGTAGTTGGGCGGTCGCGTCGCTCCAGACCCCGATGACGGCGCTCGAGCGTGAGCTTGACGCAGCCGAGGCGGCCGTCCGATGCGATTGCGACCCGCCCACGCGGCGGGCCTCAATTCGATCAGCGGGAGACCTTGAGCGCTCCCCGCCGCCGATACAACAGCATCGCGGCTCGAGCCCTGTTCATGACCTTGGACCTCGTCGACGGCAGGCCGCGCACGATGCCGAAGTTCAGGCCACAGCGGGCGGGGGCTGGCGCTACGGTTTGGGTCGATGCGGATCGCGACCTGGAATGTCAACTCGGTCAAGCAGCGCCTGCCGCGGCTGCTTCCCTGGCTGGATGAGCGCCAGCCCGACGTGGTGTGCCTGCAGGAGACGAAGCTCGCCGACGAAGGGTTCGTCGACCTGCTCGGGGACGAGCTCGCCCAGCGGGGCTACGCCCTCGCGCTCCACGGCGAGGCGACCTGGAATGGTGTGGCGATCCTCTCACGCGCAGGGCTGGCCGACGTGGTGACCGGACTGCCCGGCGCACCCGGCTTCCCGCATCCGGAGGCGCGCGCGGTGAGCGCGAGCTGTGGCGGGATCCGAGTGGTCTCGGTGTACGTTCCCAACGGGCGCGCGCCGGGCTCCGAGCATTATCAGTACAAGCTGCAGTGGCTCGCGTCGCTACGAGAGATGGTTGCCGCCGGCGCTGAGACCACGATCGTGTGCGGCGACATGAACATCGCACCGACCGACGACGACGTGTTCGATCCGGAGGCCTATCTTGGCCAGACTCACGTCACTGTGCCTGAGCGGACGGCCCTGGCCGAGCTGCAGGCCCTCGGCCTCCACGATGTCGTGCGCGATCGCTGGCCGAACGAGCGGGTGTTCACCTACTGGGACTACCGGGCGGGGATGTTCCACCAGGATCTCGGGATGCGGATCGACCTGATCCTGGCCGGCGCCGCGGTCGCGAGCCGCGTTCAGGCGGCGTGGGTCGACCGCCAGGCCCGCAAGGGCCGCGGACCAAGCGACCACGCACCGGTCATCGTCGACCTCGACGAGGCGCCGGACGGGGACATCGGGCCGGTCGTGCCGCCGCCGTCGGCGCCGGCGGCGAGGCGCGGCACAAAGAAGCTGCCCCAGGCGAAGTGACCGCCTCGCCGGGTGATCATTCGCGCGGGCGGTCTCGATCGCGCGATGGCTGCACGCGCTTGGGCTCACCCGGCATCTTCGGGTAGTCGGGCGGGTACGGCATGTCGCCCTGTCCCTCGGCGGCGTCGTGCTCGTACAGATCGAGCAGCGGTCGCAGCGAGTGGGCTGTGTCGTTGATCCCGGCGTGGAGATCGCCCACCTCGCCAAAGCGAGCAGGCATCGTCGCGACGCTGAAATGCTCGGGCGCGACCTGGGGGAGCTCGTCCCAGGCCACGGGCGCCGAGACGGGTGCCCCCGGCTTCGGCCGAATGCTGTAGGCCGAAGCGATGGTGCGGTCACGCGCATTCTGGTTGTAGTCGACGAAGATTCGCTCGCCGCGCTCCTCCTTCCACCATTTGGTCGTCACCTGCCCAGGAAGACGACGCTCGAGCTCACGACCGAAGCCGATCGCGGCGTGACGGACGTCGGTGAACGTCCAGCGTGGCTCGATCCGGACGTAGATGTGGACACCCCGGCCGCCCGACGTCTTGGGGAAGCCGGCGTAGCCGAGCTCCTCCAACAGCACGCGCGCCTGCGCGGCGATGCGGACGGCGTCGGCGAAGTCGGTGCCCGGCTGGGGGTCGAGGTCGAGGCGCAGCTCATCCGGATGCTCGACGTCGTCACGGCGAACCGGCCAGGGGTGAAAGGTGATCGTGCCCATCTGCACCGCCCAGCCGACAACGGCGACCTCGGTGGGACAGATCTCATCCGCGTACCGCCCCGACGGGAACCGGATCCGCGCCGTCTGCACGTAATCCGGAGCTCCCCGGGGAATGCGCTTCTGGAAGAAGGCGTCGCCACCACCCTTCTCACGGGTCGAGAGGACGATGCCCGGGTGCACGCCCTTCGGCCAGCGCTCGAGCGTCGTCGGTCGCCGCTCGAGCGCGCGCATGATCCCGTCGCCGACGGCGAGGTAGTAGTTGACGATGTCGAGCTTGGTGACCTCGCCTGAGCGTTCGGTCGCGGGGAAGATCACGCGGCCGGGGTTGGACACGCGCAGATCGCGCCCACCGGCGTCGACGACGGTTGCCTCAGTCGCGGCCATGCCCCTGGAGTTCTACCGGTATGTAGCGGGCGCCGAGCGCCGCGGCGAGGGTACGATGGGCGGGCGCGGCTCCGACCAGGATGGAGCAGGACGGATCGAGGTCGTGCTCCCGCGCGAAGGCGAGCGGCAGCCCGGGAAGCGGTGGCCGGCACCAGCAGCTCGGTGGCCCGGCGGCGTGTGGACAGAGCGCGCTCTGCACGGGGCCGGAGACGGCTGCCGTGAGGCGGGCGACACGGGGGCCGAGCGCAGCGAGCGTTCCGTCGGGGCTCCAGTCGAAGACGAGGTGCGGTGCGTCGCGGTCGCCTCCGTCGAGGGCGCGCTCCCAGCCTGGGTCTCGGAGCGCGGCGGCGGCGACGAACACGCCCTTCCGCGTACGCCCGGCCGGCTCGGCGCGCACGAAGGGCATGACCTCGACGCTGGCAAAGCCCTCGTCAGTCGATGGCGGCTCGAGCTCGCGGAGCGCGCGCATCTGGGACGTCGGCGCCAGCACGCCCGGCTCACGTCGCGCCAGCCTTCGCAGCTCATCGGGGGCCGGGAGGGTTCCGAATCGCTCGAGCAGGCGCTCGACGAGATTGACCTGGGCTTGCGCGAGCGGCGTGCTGAGCCAGACGCATCGCGTCTGGACCTGGTGTCCGATCGCCGCCTCGATCACGTGGTTGCGAGCCGCGCGGGACAGGAACGTGTTGTCGAGAACGACCCGCTGAACGCCTGAGGACAGCTCCTCGTCCAGCGTTTCGGCGAGCTCACGCAGGCCTCCGCCGCGCTCGTCGCGATTGAGACGGAGGTAGCCACGGGCGACGTACCCCTCGGCCACGCGGCTCTTCCCGGCCCCCGGGATCCCGATCACGAGCACCACCTCCGCGTCGTCCGGCGGGTGCGGTGGCCCAGGGCGGGGCCGAGGAGAGCGACCGTCCGGCGGGTGCGGTGGCTCATGGCGGGCGTGACGAGAGCGACCGAAGGCGCCGCCGATCACCGCTCGCTCCTCGGGGTTGAGGCGGAGCCCGGCCGCGCGGGCAGCCGAGCGCGCCGTGTCCGGACGCCGTGCGCCGGGGATCGCCACCACGCCCGGCGAGAGCTCCAGCAGCCACGCGAGCGCGACCTCGGCGGGTGTGGCGCCGTGCGCGTCGGCGACTTCGAGCAATTGGCGGCGACGGGCGATTCCGCCCGCTCGGCGCGGACCGCCGAGCGGCGAGTGGGCGATCACGGCGATGCCCAGCTCGGCGCAGCGCTCGACGATCCCACCGCGGAGCGCGCGATCGTCCTGGAGACTGAGCGCCACCTCGACGACCGCGACCGGGGCGAGCGCGAACGCCTCGTCGAGCTGTCGGCGATTGACGTTCGAGAGCCCCACGCGCCGGACGACGCCTTCCTCAGCCAGCCGGGCCAGCGCGCGCACGGACGTTCGCCACGGTGTACGCGGGTCAGGTGCATGGATCAGGTACACGTCAACCGGTAGGCCGTCCAGCGCGACGAGGCTCGCCTCGCAGTCGCTGATTATCGCCTTGGCGCGGCCGTCCGGGATCCACGCGCCGCCCGCTCGCCTCATGCCCCCTTTGGTCACGATGCGTGCGCTCCGCTCCGCGCCGCACCGCCGAAGCGCACCGGCAAGCAGCTGCTCGCCCCCACCGAGCTCAGCCGCTCCGGGCCCATACGCCCGCGCGGTGTCGAACACGGTCACCCCTACCTCGAGCGCGGCTGCGATTGTCTCGCCGGCGAGCTCCTCATCGCGGCTCTCGTCGGTTGCGAGACGCATGCAGCCGAGGCCGATGCGCAGCTCCGAGGGGTCAAGCCAAGCCGGGCGACTCAGGCCCCAAAGCGTACGCCAACCGAGCGGGACTGACGCTCCACACACGACCGCATGTTAGCGTTGAGCCGAGGGAATGTCTCGTACGCTGATGATGAGCCGCGCGCTGCTCCCTGTCGTCGTGGTCAGTCTTGCTGGCTGTGGAGCGACCGGCCCCGTCGTCCGCAGCAACCCGAGCAGCGCCACCCCTCAAGCCCGGCCGCAGGTGATCGAGCCGGCCGCGGGTGTGGAGCCGGCGGCGGCCACCGGAGGCGCTCCGGTCGGCGACGTGAACGCCCGGGCCCCATCGCTGGCCGAGGTCAAACAGGAGCTTCGGCTGGAGGTGATCGCAGCGCGTGTGACGACGGCGACGTACATCGACCCGCTGCAGTACGTCACGGTCTGGGAGCGGACTGACCAGGGTGTGGACGCGAACCTGCCCGTTGGCGCGCCGATCCTGGCGCCCTGCCGGGTCAAGGTGCTCGCGATCATCCCCGACTGGTATGCCGGTCAGCCGCTGGTGTACTTCGAGCTGCTGGACGGCCCGGACGCGGGCAAGGTGCAGTACGTCTCCGAGGAGATCACCGGCATCGCGCCGGCGGGCAACATCCTGCAGCAGGGGCAGGCAATTGCTCGCTACGCGGCTGCTGGCACCGGTATCGAGTACGGCTGGTCGACTGTGAACGGGGTGACGTTGGCGAGGGCGACGACCGGCTACGAGGAGGGTCAGGTCACACCCGCGGGTCAGTCGATCCGCGCTTGGCTGAACAGCCTCGGCGCGAACGCCGGCAGCGGCTGATCGGTCAATCTCGTGTCGCCTGGTCCTGCCAAGGGCCCCGGGCGGCCTTCCTGTGACAGGCTTCCGGCATGTCCATTGCCATCGACTTGAGCTTCGAGACCTTCGTCCGCGACTTCTGGGCCACGGCGATCGAGCTCCGCGGCCAGGCGTCCTCGACCGAGGCGCACCAGCAGTGGGCCCTCGCCAGCATTCGCAAACCGGTCATCGATGAGCCCCGAGGAGACCGCATCTACGCCGAGATCAGGGCGCTCTCCGGCGCCTACGAGATGCCGATGGCCGGCCGATGAGCGTCGCGATGACCCGGAGCGCCGGTCCGTCCGGGATCGACGTTGCCTACGAGCGCTTCGGAGATCTCGAGGCGCCGCCGGTGCTGCTCGTCATGGGCCTCGGGACACAGATGCTCGGCTGGCACCAGGAGTTCTGTGCGCAGCTCGTCGGGCGCGGCCTGCAGGTGATCCGCTTCGACAACCGCGACGTGGGCCTGTCGACGCACTTCAGCGCGGCGCCGGCCCCGGACGTGATGGCGGCGCTGTCCGGCGATCCATCGTCGGCGTCCTACACCCTGTCCGACATGGCGGCCGACAGCGTCGGCCTGCTCGATGCGCTCAGTCTGGACAGCGCCCACATCGTCGGCGCCTCGATGGGCGGGATGATCGCCCAGACCATCGCGATCGAGCATCCGAACCGGATCCGGTCGCTGACCTCGATCATGTCCACGACGGGCAACAGTGCCGTCGGTCAGGCGTCGCAGCAGGCGATCGGCGCGCTGCTGTCCCCGCCGGCCTTGGACCGCCAGGAGGCCGTCGACCGGACGGTGTCGATCTTCCGGATCATCGGGTCACCCGGCTTCGACCTCGACGAGGCGGAACTGCGCGAGCAGGCCGGCCTGTCCTACGACCGCGCCGACGATCCGCTCGGCGTCGCCCGCCAGCTCCTGGCGATCATCGCGTCGGGAGACAGAACGGAACGCCTGCGGTCCATCAGCGTACCCACCCTGGTCATACACGGCGCGGGCGATCCCCTGGTCGACGTGAGTGGCGGCCGGGCGACGGCAGCGGCCGTCCCGGGGGCCGAGCTCGACGTGATCGAAGGCATGGGGCACGACCTGCCGCGTGCGCTGTGGCCCGAGATCACGGAGCGCATCGCCGCCCTCGTGCAGCGCGCCCAGGCGCGGACGGCCTGATCGGCGAATCGGTAGTTCGCCGCATCCACGGGTCGCGTTTTCTGCGGATGCCGTGCCCGAGCCGACGGTGAATGATCGCGGCTTGAGGGTAGTTCCGGAGGAGGAGTGAGAGAGCGACCCGATCGGCGCCGGCCAAGCCTGACGTGCCGCCGCGCTCCTCATCCCGAGCCAACCAATCTCCGCGACGCCGGTGCACTGCCCGTCGGGATCGCCCCGCTTGCGGAGCCGTCCAGAGGAGGGTCCCCCACGAGCACGACTTCGAGCGATGGAGTTGTGCCGGCTCGGGCGGGCCATGGTGGGTTGCGGCGACGGTGGGACCGTCAGCTGGACCACTACCCGGACACCGGCGCACGCACGGGATATCTCGCGATCACCGTGCTGGCAACGGTCATCCTCTATTACGAGCTGTACATCCAGGGCGCGGTCGCGACGAAGATCATCGCGCACTACAACTTCACCTTCACCGAGTTCGTGTTCGTGCTGGTGATCGGTAACGCGGTCGGTGCATTTGCGTCTCTGGGTGCGGGTCTGGCCGACCGCTGGGGGCGCGCGAACCTGGTCGTGGGCGGCCTGCTGCTGACAGGCCTGCTGACCGCATTC
>JADGPN010000453.1 GCA_017882465.1 Solirubrobacteraceae bacterium | reverse complement strand
TAACTACGCCTCACACCAGGTTATCCCTGCACAGGGGGACCTGAACGCGTACCGCGGAGTACGAGCACACCAAAATTGGTCTGCGACGGGATCAGACGGCAACTCCTGATGATGATAAGAGGCGGGTTGGCGGACAGCCGGGACATCCCGGCAATTACCGCACGCCACCCAAGGCCACGAGAGTCGTGCGAGTATCACCGGCCCAGGAAAGTTTGCGGTGTGGCCACCGTCCGCTGCTGACCACTGCGAAGCTGTCCGACAAGACCATCGTCGATCTAGCCTTTCACGGACAACGGCTGTCGGAGGACCGTCACAAAGTACGTTGGGGCCAGAGCCTCCTGCCCCCAATGTGCTGGGCGGTCCTGCGTTCCGCCAGCAATTGGTGCACTCCCCGAGTTTGCCTTCGGGCGCGGCTTGCAAGCCTGGGCCATCTACCAGCGTCTGGTGCTGCGCTTGCCCTACCGCGTAATCACTCAAGCGCTAGAGGACCAATTCCATGTGCACGTGAGCGAGAGCACCATCGTCGCCTCTATCCGCTACTTTGCGCGCGACTATGCTGAGACCGAGGAACGTTGCCGCCGACAACTTCTGCGCAGGCCCTTCATTCACGCAGACGAGACCAAGATCAATAGGGTGTGGCTACTTCAGGACGACAGTGAAGTTGCTGGTAATGGCCGGTTTTGGCGCGATGGGCGGAGGGCTTGAGGTGCGCTGAAACCGGGGTTATCGCCCGGTCGTGCCAATAACCGGGGTTTGAGCGGCGCTCAGGCGGTCCGGCGGCGGGGCCGTTGTGGGCCGTGCAGCGGTCGGCCGCGGCCGGCGAGAAGCTGTTGTGCGGCGTGGCGGGAGATGTCGCGCATCTGATCGAGGATCGCTTCCAGTGCTCGGCGGTTGGCGATCCATTCCTGGTAGAGGGCGGCGTCGTCGGCGGGCAGGATCTTGGAGACGGTCTTGCCGTTCTGCTTCCAGGAGATCTGCCAGTACGGGCCGTGGCGCTGGTCGGGGTCCTGGCAGCGGCAGTTGGGGTTCTTGCAACTGGTGTAGCGCTCGATCAACGAGCCCTCACAGGTGAACCCGATCTCCGCGAGGCGGGCTTTCGCCGCCTCGTAGTCGGCACGCAGACGTTCCAGTCCCGCTGGCTGACGCCGTTCCGTCATCGCCCAGTATCATACTGGGCGCTCGGATGGGCGATCAGTCGTCTCCGAGCAGCGGGATCGACGCGTTCCGGGATCTGGAGCGCTGGCTGTCAGGTCAGACGGCACAGGACGCCGGCATGTCAGAGCTCGAGCGTGAGTCCGAGCGCCGCGGCCGCGAGATCCTCAGGCTCGCGTTGCAGGCGCACATCGACGCGCGCGGCGACGGGGACATCGGTGAGGCGATCGTTCTGGTCGGCGAGCAGGAGTCGGTGCGTTTGACTCACAAGCGCCTGCACACCCGGCCGCTGGTGACCCTGTTCGGCGAGGTCCGCGTCACGCGCGTGGGATACAGCGCCCGCGGACATGAGGCGATCCATCCCCTCGACGCGCAGCTGCGCCTGCCGGGGCGCCTGTGGAGCTACGAGTGCCAGCGCAGGCTGATCCGCGCGGTCATCTGCGGCCCGTTCGACGAAGCGATCGCGCTCGTCGGTGAGATCACCGGCACGACGATCCCGAAGCGCTCCGCCGAGCAACTCGTCCACGACGCCGCCGTGGACTTCGACACGTTCTACGCCGGGCGCGCACAGGCCGCGATCGGCCCAGCCGACGGGGAGATCCTCGTTGGCGCGATCGACTGCAAGGGCATCCCGATGGTCAAGCCTGACGGCGCGATCAAGGTCGTCCGACGAACGAAGGGCGAGAAGGCCAACAAGAAGAAGATGGCGACCGTCGCCGCCGTCCACAGCCAGCCACCGATCCACCGCACCCCCACCGAAGTGATCGACAGCCTGTTCGCAACCCAGCATCCCTCCGAACGGCCCAAACGCCCCAAGCCGACCCGCAAGCGCGTATGGGCGAGCCTCACTGCCGGCAAGGACGCGTTCATCGCAGACGTCAAAGCAGAGATGACCCGCCGCGACCCCGACCACGAGCGGACGTGGGTGATCCTCACCGACGGCGAGCGCGCGCTGCAACGCCGCGTCATCGCCAGCTACGAGAACGTCACACTCGTGCTCGACCTGCTGCACGTCCTCGACAAGCTCTGGAAGGTCGCGCACGCGCTGCACGCAGAAGGCAGCCCCGAAGCCGAAGCGTTCGTCAAAGCACGCACCGAGCGGATCCTGTGCGGGATGACCGGCCAGGTCGTCAAAGGACTGCGCCAGATCATGACCAAACGCCGGATCGCCGGCGTCAAAGCCAAGACGATCCACGGCGTCTGCGACTACCTCTACCGCAACCGCGAACGGATGCGCTACGACGAGTACCTGCGCAACGGCTGGCCGATCGCATCAGGCACCGTCGAGGGCGCCTGCAAAAACCTGATCCGCGACCGGTTCGAGCGCTCCGGCATGCGCTGGACACCCCAAACCGCCGAAGCGCTCCTCAAGCTACGCGCCACCCACCTCTCCGGCGACCTCGACGATTACTGGGAACACCACATCACGCACGACCAGCAACGCCTATACCGCCGCGACGTCTGGCAGCCCACCCCGTCGTCCTGAAGTAGCCACACCCAAATGGTGAAGGATTGGGCGGCCGTCTGTGGACGCCGCGTCTTTACTTGGTGCCCGGTGAGGCCCGTCCAAAGTTTGGCGCGGGGCCCTTGCCGGGATGCCGGACTGTTGCCTTGAGCACGTTTACCAGACTCGTCTGTTGTTGGTGGGCCCAGCTGGTACAGCAGCGCCATGCGGCCCGGCCCGCGGCCGAGCGCGGCAGTCGCCCGGCTCAGATGAGCCTTGGGCGTCGAGATGGCGCCATCCGTCAAGCTGTCGCGCCCGTGAGCCCGAACTCGCCCAGCAGGCGCTCCTCCTGCTCGGGTGTGAGGTTGGTGGCCAGCAGCTCGGCCTGGGTGCCGCGGAACGCCTCGTTGACCTCGTGCATGCGGGGCTCGGTGGTTAGCGCGAAGAGCGCTGAGGTGCCGAGAGTGACGTTGGCGCTCAGCGTACGGAAGTACTCGGCGCCGAGCGCGAGCCCGAGCTCCGAGCCCTCCTCGTTATCGCCGCCCGCCGCCGGGCGCAGACGATCGGTCGTGGGCTTAGAGCTGCCCTCGGGCCAGCTGATGAGGACCGCGTCGCGCACATCGATCATGTCCCGGCGGGCAAGATCCCGAAGCGTCTCCAGCGCCTCGTCGGCGCCGGTCGCGGAAGCAAACTTCCATGCGGTCAAAGTGGCCATATCCAACCCTTCCCTCTCGATTAGGGCAAGCACATCACCCACGTCCAGACAATCCGCCTGAAGCAGACGTGATCGAACCGGCATACACCCGGCAACGGTCGATGTCAAGGCCGGAGTCGCCTCGCATCGCTCCCGCATGAGCTGGCCGAAGACGGGTGCCCCCAAGCTCCTTCGTATTGAGTTACCGGGTTCGGCCGGGCATGGAGGTATTTGACTTCACTTCAGCGGGTGAGTTGTTCGTCGTCGGCGATCACGCTGGCGAGCCGGCGTAGGAGCGCGTTTGGTCCGGCGTGGGTGCCCTTGCCGCGCATCGTGGTGTTCTCGTCGATCGTGCCTGTGACGGCGATGAACGCGTGTGCGGTGCCGTCGAGAATGACCTGCTGCTCACCGTCGTGGATCTCGTCTCGAGGTCAGTTCTATGCAGGCGCGGCCAAAACTAGCCCATTTGCAGGCAACTATACATAATATATATCATCGAGCG
>JADGPN010000452.1 GCA_017882465.1 Solirubrobacteraceae bacterium | reverse complement strand
CACACGCGACAAGGCGGCCATGCGCCAAGCGCTGGCCGACGCGGACGTACCCCAGCCGCGCTTCGTGCTGCTGGCACCGGGGGCTGACTTGTCCACCGCGACACGGACGATCGGACTTCCCTGCGTGGTCAAGCCGTTGTCGCTGTCGGGGAGCCAAGGTGTGATCCGGGCTGACGACCTCGACCAGGCGCGGTCGGCGGCGGAGCGGGTGCGGCGCATAATCGCCGCAGCGGGGCAACCGGCCGATGCACCGCTACTGCTCGAGAGCTACCTGCCCGGCGCGGAGGTGGCGGTCGAGGGTCTGCTGCGGTCGGGGCGGCTGGAGGTGCTGGCCATCTTCGACAAGCCCGACCCACTCGAGGGACCCTACTTCGAGGAGACTCTCTACGTCACCCCATCGCGGCTGCCCACCGCGGTCCTGGCCGAGGTCAGGCGAGTGACCGCTTCCGCAGCGGAGGCACTCGGCCTGCGGGAGGGGCCCGTACACGCCGAGCTGCGTGTGAGCGACCGGCAGGTGAGCGTGCTGGAGTTGGCGGCTCGTTCGATCGGAGGGCTGTGCTCGCGCGCCCTGCGCTTCGGCGCCGGCGTCAGCCTGGAGCAGCTCATCCTCCGCCACGCGCTGGGACTGCCATTTGAGGAGCTCTCTCGCGAGTCGCCGGCGGCCGGGGTGATGATGATCCCCATCCCCCGCGGCGGCACGTTGGTGCAGGTCGACGGTCAGGAACAGGCCCGCGCCGTGCTGGGCGTCGGCGGCCTCGAGATCACGATCGCGCGCGGGCGCCCGGTCGTGCCCCTTCCCGAGGGCGATCGTTACCTGGGCTTCCTGTTTGCGCGCGGGTCGACGGCGGACGCAGTCGAGCGCTCCCTGCGCGAGGCCCACTCATGCCTGGGAATCCGGATCGAGTCGCCTTCTAGGCCTCTACCTGGGGCGGTAGTGGTGCGCTAGCGTGAGGGCCGCGTGCGCGTCCTGCTGATCTCCACCTACGAGCTGGGCCACCAGCCGTTGCACGTCGCCTCGCCGGCGGCCGCGCTGCGCCGCGCCGGGCACGAGGTCCGCTGCCTGGACCTCAGCGTGCAGCCCTGGGATCGGGACGCGCTGGAGTGGACACAGGCGGTCGGCTTCTCAGTGCCCATGCACACCGCCATGCGCCTGGCGCTCAGCGCCGGGCGCCGCGTGCGCCGCGAGCACCCCGGGCTGCCGATCTGCTTCTACGGGCTCTATGCCACGGTCAGCCGCGAGCTCATAGAGCGTGAGCTCGCCGCGCGCGCGATTGCCGGCGAGTACGAGCCGGCGCTGACGGCCTGGGTGGACGAGCTGGCGGCCTCGTGCGCGCCCGCCCCGGACGCGGAACGGCCGGTCGTCCACCTGCAGCGCGGCACCTTCGAGGCGCCGGCGCGCGAGCTGCTGCCCGGACTCGAGCGCTACGCCCGCCTGGCGGTCGGCGGGGAGGAGCGGCTGGTCGGGTACGTGGAGGCCAGCCACGGGTGCGTGCATCGCTGCCGGCATTGCCCGGTCCCCACCGTGTATGACGGGCGCATCCGCGTCGTGCAGGCCGAGACCGTCCTGCGCGACGTCGAGCGCCTGGAAGGCATGGGCGCACGCCACATCACGTTCGGCGACCCCGACTTCCTCAACGGCTGGCGCCACTCTCTAGCGATCGTGCGCGCCCTGCACGATCGCCGCCCGGAGCTGACCTTTGACTGCACGACAAAGGTCGAGCACGTGCTCGAGCACGCCGGGGTGTGGGAGGAGATGGCCGCCTCGGGCTGCCTGTTCGTCGTCTGCGCGCTGGAGAGCGTCAACGACGAGATCCTCGTCCGTCTCGACAAGGGCCACACGACCGCCGAGGCGGTGCTCGCCATCGACCTGCTGCGCGAGCACAGCATCGAGACCCGGCCCTCGTTCATGCCCTTCACCCCATGGACGACCCCGCTTGACGTGCTGGAGATCCTCGACTTCGTGGCCGCGCACGACCTGGTGGCTAACGTCGACCCGGTGCAGTACACGATCCGGCTGCTCGTGCCCGAGGGCTCGCTGCTCTTAGAGCGCAAGGACCTGCGCGAGCACCTCGGTCCCTACCAAGCCGAGCGGCTCAGCTACCCGTGGCGCTCAGCGGACCCGGCAGCCGACCGGCTGCAGGTCCGCCTCAGCGCGCTAGTCCAACAGAGCGCCGCCGCGCAGGAGGCGACCGGCCTCACGTTCGCCCGGATCCGCGCAGCGGTGCGCGAGGCGACCGGCGAGCCGAACGTCCCCGAGCCAGAGGCCATCCCCATGGGATCAACCGAAGGGAGGCCACGACTCACCGAACCGTGGTTCTGCTGAGCGGAACCCACCGAGGGCCAGTTGGGTCCTCTCACAAAGTGATGACGTGGTCCGGCGGGTCGCCCGCCAACGCCGCGTACAGGTCGGGGAAGCAGCCGACCTGTACCCCGGCGACCGTTCCCATCGGCCGCGCCGCGCCGACCTCCCCCTCGGCCAGGCAGCGCTCCAGCGCGCACTGGTCACACAGCATCAGCAGCATTCCGCGCTCGGCGGCCACCCGCCCAAGGCGCTCGCCCACCGGATCGCCCGCTCGCAGCAGGTAGGTGTTGTCGTCAAAGAAGAACATTCCGACGACCTCGACGCCGTGCGTTCCCTGCTCCAGCTGCGGAAGGATCATCTTCCCCAGCTTGTAGCTGGCCGTGTGGCCGGAGGTAGAGAACACGTAGGCGACCTTCATCCCGGCGAGAGAGTAGCCGGAAGCCGCGCGCACCGGTTGCCGCGGGTGGCGCCGTGGCGGTAGGGCGGCGGGAGCCCGGAGAACGACGCAGCGCCGGCCCCAGCCGCTGGCCGCCGCCCAGACCCGTTACAGCCGGTGAGAGAAGCGCCACGTGTACCAACAGGACGGCGAGCGGAACTCCATCCTCGACGGGCACGTCCACTTCTGGAACGTCCACCCGGGCAGCCCAGGTCGGCCCTCGTGCGCGCTCCGACAGAACCGCGCAATTGAATGCCCGCTAAGAGGGGAGGTCAAACCCGACACGTCGCGGCGCCCCTCCACGACGATCTGAGCGCCGTCCGTGCTCCACATGCCGCTCAGCACGAGAAGCGACCGCCTGTGAAAAGGGCGCCACGGGAGGTCCTGCTTGCCACGCTATGCTGCCCAGCAAGCGCCGACGGCCGAGCCGGGCGCCGGCCTCTGTTCCGCATCGGCCGGCGAGCAGCAGTCTGCGTCAATCTGTTTTGCTCGTGAGCAGGACCAGCACCGTCGGTCGACCCGCATCCCGCCCCTGCTTTGCCGCAAGACGATAGTGATCGCTGGCGCGCCCGTCAGCGCCGCTCGGGACGAGACGCAGACGTGAGACAGCCGTCCGCAGGGCGCTGTCATTCGACCGTCGTTCTAGTGCAGCCCATAACAGCATCGATCCAGCGGCGAGAGTCCCGCCCTGGGAGTCGTCCGATTGCCCAGGTAGTCATATCCGGCGCGCCCGGGGGGCGACCCTTGGGCGTGAAAGCCCGGAAGTACAAGTGCCCGGCGGCTCGACCCTGTTGGGGTCGTGTTGGTTGGTCCAGGGGCGCGAGCAATCCTTGGGGCCGCAGCGTCAAGCGAATCGCTGCAGCGTCGTGACGGTCTCCCACCAAGAGCCTCCTTCGGGGGGTGCTCATGGCCAACTGTGGGAATGTGGGAGCGCCGAGCCCGTTAGAACAGGGCGAAGGCCAGTGTCTGCGGGGAAGGAATCGGACATCTGCACCCGCGGGGCTCCTCGGCGTAGAGGCGGTGGCACCAAGGAAAGGATCGATGTCTCAAAGTG
>JADGPN010000451.1 GCA_017882465.1 Solirubrobacteraceae bacterium | reverse complement strand
CTGCGCCTTGCGGGAGCACCGGTGCTCTTCCAAGCTCCTGCTCGCCCTCTTGCCACCTTTGGCTCGCTAGATGAGAGCATGCCGATCCGGCGTTCGACGGCAGCGTCAGGGCCGGGCGTTCCCGACGGGCGCTGCAGTTTGAGTCGCGCCGAGATTGGTTTCGTAAGGTCCGTGCGGTGGCGCTCGATAGGGTTGACGCGCGGCAATCGGCCGTGACAGCTACGGAGGAGAAGACGATGGCCAAGAATGACAGCGACCTGTTTGACCGCCTTCGCCAGGTGGGTGTACGCAAGCGGGTCGCCAAGACTCTCAGCGGGATCGGTGATGGCGCTAGCAAGCAGGGCGTTCGCGCGGCTCAGAGCGCGGTCAGCGAGTTGCGCTCGCTTGCCGACGAGATCGAGCGCCGGCTGCCGATCCGATCGCGATCGCGCGCCGCAACCGCCAAACAGGACCGCCGGGCGCAGCGGCCGGCCAGCAACCGGAAGAGCCCCGCAGCGCCAACGCCCAAGACCGCCGCTGCAGCTCGGACGAATGGTGCTCGCGCGCCTCGCGGTCAGAACAAGGCCAAGATCTTGGAGTCGCTCAAGGCTGGCCCCAAGACCGCGTCGGAGATCGCCAAGGAAACCGGGATCGGCACGGGGACAGTTGGCAGCACGCTCAGCAAGATGGCAACGACGGGCGAGGTACAAAAAGCCGACCGCGGCTACGGGCTTCCGAAGTAGACCGAGCGACGACGCACTCCGGCAGCTAGCGGTCGGCATCGACGAGGACAGACCGTGCCAGACAACGAGAAAGGCACCCTCCTTGGCGCGGGATCCGCCACCTCCGCGTCGCTCCTCGCACGCGATCGCTTAGCAGCGACCCTCCGCGCTCGCTCGTTGGGCGAAGGCGAACGTCCGTCCTCACGGGCCCAGATGGACTACGCCGTCGCAAAGCGGTCGCTCCGGGCGCCAGGCGCGGCGGATGAAAGCGACCGCCAGCGGGCTGCCGCTTGGCATGGGAAGGCGGAGCGGCGCTGGACGGTCCGCTTGCGTCGGAGCTGGTGACAAGAGTAGGGTCGGCCGACCCCACGAAAGGACCACGATGGACCACTCGGCTACGCAGCGACGCCTCTACGACCTGCTCAACGCTGGAGACATCGAAGGGTTCGGCGCTTTGCTGGCAGATGGTTTCGTCGAGCACGAGGAGACTCCCGGCCTCGCGCCAACAAAGGAGGGTGTCCTGGAGTTCTTTCGGATGTACCGCGCGGCGTTCCCCGATCTGCGAATGGACCCCGAAGACGTTGTGGCCAGCGGTGAGAAGGTCGTCGCGCGCGTGAGGGCGACCGGAACTCACGAGGGTGAGTTCATGGGCATGCCCGCAACCGGCAAGAGCGTCGACGTGCAGCTCATCGACATCATGCGGTTCGACGAGGATGGTCTCGTGAGTGAGCACTGGGGAGTCGTCGACATGCTGGCGATGATGCAGCAGCTCGGCGTGGTTCCTGCAGGCTCTCCGGCATAAGGTCACCAGAGCGCCGATCACAGCACCCCTGGCGACGGGCCCGCCGGTCCGACACCTCACGCGGTCGTCGCACTCCCGTTGCGGACGACTCCGGCAGTCAGGATGACCGGCGCGCCGGCGCCGACGACCGTACCCCACTGGGCAGCGGATCGGCCATCAAGCCAGGCGCATGCTCATGGGCGAAAGCAGAAGCGGCACGCCATCCCGTTGGTCGTTTGCAGCGGCGTCGAAATGCGGCGGGTAGCTAACTCAGGTCGCGCTTGCTGGTGCGGTGCCCGCAGCAAGCAGGACCCGGCAGGCTCTCCGCGCTCCTCGGACAGCGGTACTCTCGAGCCAACCGCTTGCTCCGCAGTCCGTTGTCGTCCCGAGCAGGAGCATGCTCGAGGTCTGGACGGGCTCGACTCGATCACCGTCGGCGCGTCAGCCGCCACAAACCGTCCACGTCAGAGCGCGCGCGAGGTGATCGACTTGCTGGCCTTGGTCAGAGACCGCGCAGACCGCAACGACTTTGCCGACACTCAAGCCGACGTGCAACATGTTGTGTAGAAGCCTGAGGAGCCTGCTTCAGGGCCCTCCCTCGTTGCTAGCCGCCCCGCCGCGCGGGGCCGCCGGCGATGCCGGCGGCCCCTGACGCGATGTTGGTCAGCTGAACGGGACGAGCGTCACGACCTTCGAGGCCGTGTTCCCCCCGTTTTCCGAGACCACCACCTCGACCCGCAGGTGGTGGCGCTGGCGCAAGAGCTGCTGGCCGAGGGAGCTGAGCGTGAAGTGCACGATGCCGCCGTTGTCGGCCGTGACGGTAAACAGTCCGCGTCGCCCGAGCGTGACGCCGCTGCGCGAGAGCTTCATGCTCCCTGTGCAATTGCTCTGCCCGAAGCAGCCGACGAAGACGCCGCCGACGCCCTGCGGGGAGACGAACGCGGTGTGCCCGAACAGTTCGAGCTGCGAGGAGGATGGCGGCGGCACTGTTGTCTTGAGCGTCTGATCGCTCCCGTACGAGGTGCCGGCGGGGCTCACCGCCACGAGGCGATAGTGGTAGGTCGTGGCTGACCGAAGCGCGGTCAGGCTGGACCTCACCGCCACGTTCGTCGTCCCCGAGCCGGCGGCGTGTGGCGTGGTCTGGAGGCCGTACGCCGTCGTTGTGCCGAACTGGAAGTACTCGGTCGTCGCTTGGCCGTTTGGGTTGACAGTCCCGTTCAGCGTCCCGCCAGTCGGGCCGACGACCGTCGCAGTGCCAGTAGTCACAGTCGGCGGCGCGGTGGTCGTGAGCGTCTGTTCGCTGCCGAGCGAGGTTCCACCGGCGCTCACCGCCACCAACCTGTAGTGGTACGCCGTGCCGGGTTGAAGACCGGTCACGTTGGAAGTAGCAGGTACGTTCGTGGTCCCCGCGCCCGCGCTCGCGGAGACGGTCTGGAAGCCGTACGCGGCGGTCGTGCCGTACTCGAAGTAGTAGCCGGTGGCCTGGCCGTTTGGGTTGACAGTCCCGTTCAGCGTCGCGCTGGTCGGGCTGATGCTCGTCGCGGCAGCGCTGGCCACCGTGGGCGGCGTAGTCGGCGTTGGCGGGGTGCCGCTCGTCGTGAACGTCTGGTCGGTCCCGGTCGCGACCCCACCCGCGCTGATCGCGATGACCCGGTAGTGATACGCAGTACCTGGATCGAGGCCGCTGAGGGTCGCGGTTTCGGCCACGGACGTGGTTCCGGAACCGGCCGAGCCGGGCGGCAGCGGCGTCTCGTGGCCGTAGCCAGTGGTCGGTCCCCACTGGAACGCGTACACGGTGGCCTGGCCCTCGGGATTCACGGTCCCGTTGAGCGTCGCGCCGCTGGAGCTCACGTTCGTCGCGGCGGCGGTGCTCACCACCGGAGCAGTGGGTGCTTGTCCCGCCGCCGCCCCGGCCGCCAAGGCCAGGGCGAGCGCTGCGAACGCCAAGAGGATCGGGGCTCTGCGCATGCTGTCTCCTTCTGTTGAGTGGCGCCTGACTACGCCACACTACCGTCAGAGGCGAAAGTTGCGCGGCGTGAACGGGGTCTTGCCGATCGGCCGACTCGCCCCCCGGAAGTCACCCCGAGAACGCCGCTCCGCCAGGCGAAGCGCAAGTCGCGGTCAAGGCGGCGCTACGCTTGCTCGGCCGGTGCGTGACTGACCTCCAGCAAGCGGCGCGAGGGGTCGAAGCGAGAGTCTCCGTCGACCTCGAGCATGCTCCAGCTCGGGACGACAAGCGTGTGTGTCGCGGCGGCTGACCAACTCGGCCTCCATCCGTTGTGCTTGTCATCCTGAACGTTAGCGCGGCGGCGCCGG
>JADGPN010000450.1 GCA_017882465.1 Solirubrobacteraceae bacterium | reverse complement strand
ACCGCGCGGACGCACGTGAGCAACATTCTCTCCAAGCTGGATCTAACCTCGCGCACACAGGCTGCGCTGTGGGCGGTGCGCGAGGGACTGGCGCCGCCGGCACCCTGAGCTACGTCGGATGTCGCGGTGGGTGCGGTCATTCGCCCGATGTGTGGCCAGCCGGAGGCCGGTTGACTGGATGGATGCACGCGACCGGCCTCATCCGGGTTCTCGTGATCGATAGCGACGCGCGCGTGCGTCGCGCGCTGGAACAGCTGATCGACGCCGAGGAGGGAATGGAGGTTGTCGCCGCAGCGGCGAGCGCGCAGGATGCACGGGTCGTGCTCGGGCGAGCGGCGGCGGATGTCGTGCTGCTCGATTTGCTGATGCCGTCCGTTGGCGCGGGGCTCGGGCTCGTTGGTAACCTCGCCGGCGCCGGCTATGCCGTTGTGGCCACGAGCCTGGCGGGCTCGGCGCGAGCCGCGGCGATGGAAGCGGGCGCCACCTGTTTCATGGAGAAGGGTCCGGACCCGGCTGCGCTGCTGGCCGCGATACGTCATTCGGCCGAGCCGGCCCGCTGCGAATGACCGATCCGACTCGGGTCGGGAGTCCGATGCGCCAGCCGCCGGGAGTGACGTGTATGGCGGCATCGCAATCACCTCCAGCAAGGAGAGGTTCCATGCCCATCCTGCTCGTCGTTTCCGCAATCTCGATTGTTGCTGTGATCGCTGCGCTGCCGGGGGACTGGGCGCGCCGCGGCGGCAGCGGCAACGTCGTCGCCTTCGGCGGCATCGCCAACGCCGTGCTTCCCGGCCTGTGCTTCTGGGCCGGCAGCCACTTTGGCGTGATCCACGGCGTGGCCGGGTTCGCTGGCGTCGTCGCGGCGATGATCGCGGGCAACGTATTCGCCGACCGCATCGCGACGCACGTCTGGGGCACTGTCGCTCACGACTGAGTTGCGTGGCTCCGGCCGGCGCGAGCGCGGACCAGACCGTAACGGTCAGCGAGGCCGTCGAGACGGGAACTCGACGGCCTCGCTGCCTGAGCGCACAGGACCGCTCCGGCGAGTGACTCGGTGGCCAGCGGTAGCTCGATCCGAACGGTGGTGCCGGCGCCGGGAGCACTGCGAACAGCCAGTCGTCCGCCCACCTGGGCGGCGCGGTCTTCCATCGTGCGAAGCCCGAGATGGCCTGGGCGCGGCTCTGCGGGGTCGAAGCCAGCGCCGTCATCACGCACGGTCATCACGACCGAGCCAGGGCGACTGTCGAGCTCGACCCACGCATGCTGGGCGCCTGCGTGCTTGACGACGTTGTGCAGCGCCTCCTGCGCGAGCCGGTAGAGGTGCTCTTCTTGCTCGACTGCGAGCGCGAGCCGCTGTTCGGGAGCGTGCACCGAGATGTCCAGTCCCTCGCGCGCCGTAACCGCCGCCGCGTGCTTGGCGAGCGCCGCGCCGAGGCCCTCCTCGGCGAGCGCGCCGGGCCGCAGCTCAAAGATCAGCGCCCGCATCTCCGCCAGCGCACCCCTCGTGAGCCTGCTCACCTCCTGCAACGGCCGTCCAAGTGGACCCTCGGGGTCGACTCCGGCCTTGGCGAGCGCGAGCTCAGCCGTGCGAGCGTGCAACGTCAGCGAGAACAGCGACTGCGAAACCGAGTCATGCAGATCGCGGGCGATCCGATGACGCTCCTCGAGCGCCGCCGCCTCTTGAGTTGCCTCATAGTGACGGGCGTTGCTGATCGCCACGCTGAGCTGATCAGCCACGCCGCGAGTAAGCGTCCGCTGCTCCTGGGCGAACGGCTCTCCGTCTGCACGCCGCAGGCAAAGCACACCGATCGTCTCGCCGCTCGCGGCAAGCGGAACGACGACCGCGCACGTGCCAGGCCCGCCAGCGGGAAACAGCGGCTCGAATTCCGAGTCATCGACCAGCACCTCACCTGCCGCGAGCGCGTGCCAATTTGCTGGCAGCTCGACCTGGCGGGTGACCGACGGGTCATGCTCGGCGCCTACACGTACAAGCAACTCGCCATCTCTCACGTAGATCGCGGCCCAGGAACTGGCGAGCACCCGCTCCACCTCCGGGAGCACGATCGCGACCAGCGGCTCCAGCTCGAGCGTCGTGGCAGCCCGGTTCGCGAGCGAAAGCAAACTGCCAAGCTCGTGCGTGCGCTCAGCGACCCGCTGCTCGAGCAAGCGCGTGGCCGCCACTTCGGCGCTCACGTCGCGCACCACCCCGAGCAGATGCTGCCGCCCCCGGAACAGAAACGTCGTGCCATGCACCTCGACGTCGAACACGGCGCCGTCCTTGCGCAGATCCCGCGCGCGCGCACGAAAGGCACGTCCCTGCGAGATCGCCTCGAAGTACTCGACGAACAGACCGTGATCCTCCGCGTGGATGAACTGCGTCGGGTGCATCCCGATCAGCTCCTCGTACGCGTAGCCGTGCATCCGGCAAAACGCAGGGTTCACCTCGACCACGACACCCGTGTCCGGATCATTGACGATCAGCCCATCGCTGGTCGCGTCAAAGATCCGCCGATACTGCTCCTCGCGCTCGAGCAGCCGCTCCTCAGCACTGGCCATGATCTCGGCTGAGTCCTCTGAAGCGCCACCTGGCATGAAAGGACCTTAGCTCGGCATCGGAGCTTCGGCCGTCCACACGGCCGGCTCCCGCAGCAGCCTGCCGGCTGGCCGCGACACATGACGTAGAGCAATCCGGGGCGATTGTCCCAACGTGGTCGCGTCGTCAAGCCGATGTGAGCAACGCCGCCGAGCGAAAGCATGCCCGCATAGCAATCACTCACCTTCAGGAGGAGCCATGTCAGCCACAACAATCACCGCCCAGACCGCCACCACCGCGGCGAAGCGCAGCTTCCGTCGTCGCTACAGCGTCGCCCGCGGCAACACGCTGCAGGCCACCGGCATTTTCGCCGGGTCCACGATGCTCGCCGGCGCGTCAGCGCTGCACACCAACGCTTTCTCGACAGTGCTGATGCTGGCCGGATTCCTCACCGTGTACCTCAACTGCCACGCGATCGCGCACTACCTCGCCGGCCGGCTCGTCGGCCTTCGCTTCCGCGGCTACGGCGTCCGCGGGACCGACCACCCCGAGGTCTACCCGCCCGGCATCCGCCAACTGATGCAGGCCGCGCCGTTCTACGTCACCCTGTCAACGAAGGACAGTCGCGAGCAGGCCGGCCGGTGGGCCAAGGCGATCTACTACGCCGCCGGTGAGACCTCGACCGCCGTCTGCTCGATCACTTTCGCTGCCGTGGCCGCAGCGGCGAACATCCCCGGCAGCCAGACGCTGCTCATCGGCATCATCGTCTTCAACGCAATCTCCACCGTCGTGACGACCCGCAACCCGACCGGCGACTACGGCAAGGCCCTCCGCGCACTGCGCAGCTGAGAGTGGCGTCGGTCCAGCTTGCTCGAACGACAGGGGCTCCGGTTCTCCGGGGCCCCTCCCGTCTGTCCGAGCCCGCGTGCAGCTCACTACGCCACAAAACGCGACCTCACGTAAGGAACGCAACCGGTGTCCGATCTGACGGCCCGCTTCTCCTCTGAGCGCAACACAGAAGCGATTCCTTGGCGGTCGGCCTTGGTGGTAGCCGGGCATCGTTACTGGCGACCAGCGATGACCAGCGGCGTCGTACAAAACGGATTCCATCGTGCCCTCCTCTGGGGCGTTTGACAGGACCCGTCGATCCTCCGCGGAATGCCGGCAGCCGCCAACACGCCCGCGCTCATGGGCGAACGACGACACCTTCAGGCGGCGACGAGCAGGTGCATCGCGAACGCGCACGTCGAGCCCCGCATTCGTGGTCGCGCGGGCA
>JADGPN010000449.1 GCA_017882465.1 Solirubrobacteraceae bacterium | reverse complement strand
TAGGGCGTTACACCACCGGTCCGGTGGCCGCGTCCCTGCCTCGGTGAACCCTGGTTTCGAACCGGGAGGTCATCTGCAGGGCTTCTCCTCCGAGACCTCCTTCGCCGGCGACCCGAGCATGATCGCGGCGGCACAACTAGCCGAACCTACGCGACCCGGCAAGCAGTGCACCGCTTGCAAGATCGCCTCGATGCGGAAAAATGCAAGCAGTCGCCGGTGCTCGCTTCGAGCGCAAAGCGGGTCTGACGACGAGCAACGATTCGAGTGATCTCACGGTCGAAGCCAGGGGCGTCAAGAACGTCGATGACGCAAGCCACAGGGTCATCAGAACGGGAACCGCGGTCGGTGTCGTCCGCGGTTCTTGACACCGATCGCTCCGGCGCTAGCTGTCGGCTGGTCTTCCGCGGATTGAGCAAGCACTCGACGCGTCTGAATGGACGACCCCCGCTGGCCCGCGGCGACGCGGCAGTAGGCGGGGCGGCGGGCCGTTGTGCTGGTCTCGTTCCAGAGGGGGACTCTGCTCGGCCTCAAGTCGGGGTCTGGGGGCTTCTGGTCTCCGAGATTGCGGCAGCGAGCCGGGCTCGTTCACGAACGCCCGCTCCTCGTCCAGCCCAGCACGCTCGGAGTCGGCGCTCGAGGCGCTGTGTTCGCGGCGATGTCGGTAGTCAGCGCATCTTTAGGCGCGCGCGGATCGCGGACTCTCGCATCCCCTGCGCGAGCGGTCATCGCGTCGCCGCGACCTCGCGCGCACTCGCAAATCGTCCTGAGCGGAAGCCAAGCGTCGGGGTTGTCGCCGGGATTCTCGTTCGTCGGCTTCGAGGCGACAGCTGAGACTGGGTGGCGCCCCAGGAACAACCCAGTCTGCAGAGGAGATACAGATGAACAAGTCCTCAGAACTGGAGAACGGTGCCCCCCTCCGTGATCGTGGGCGGATTGTCCCTGGTGCAGGAGGGACGAGATTGCAATGATCCGCACAAGAGAGTAGATTTGCTCTCGGACGGTCGCTGACCAAGCCGACCAGCCGTCGCTGCAGCTGACCTTTTGCCGTCGCTGCGACTAGCCGATGTGATTGACCTCCGCCCGCGTGGATCCCTTTGCGGGGTGCGCGTCCCGCCGGGTTCTGCTCGGGGGGATTGTTGGTGTTGATCTCGCAGCGGTCACCGCCGAAGCCAACTGTCAGGAGCTGAGCATGTCCACTTCCACACCGAGCCGCGCGACCAACGGGGCGGGATCGCCGCAAGTTCTTGCGGGCCTTCCCGAAGGGGTGGCTCAGAAGGTCCAAGACTTCGTTGGCAAGCCGGGCCGTTTGTTGATCGACGGCGAATGGGTAGAGGCGGCGAGCGGGAAGACGTTTGAGACGCTCAACCCAGCGACTGAGGAGAGTCTCGGGCGGGTGGCGCACGGCGCGGCCGAGGACATCGACCTCGCGGTGGGCGCGGCTCGTCGGTGCTTTGACGATGAGCGCTCGGACTGGCGGCGGATGACTCCGTCGGAGCGCGGCAAGGTGATCCATCGCATCGGAGATCTGATTGAGCAGCACGCGGACGAGTTGGCCGTGCTCGAGACGCTCGATAACGGCAAGCCGTTGACGATCGCGAAGGCGGCCGACGTCGCGCTGGCCGCTGACCTGTTTCATTACATGTCGGGCTGGGCGACGAAGATTGAGGGCAACACGATCCCGATCTCTGCGGTCACCTCGCCCGGGTCGGAGTTTCTTGCCTACACCCGCAAAGAGCCGGTCGGCGTGGTCGGGCAGATCATCCCGTGGAACTTCCCGTTGCTGATGGCGGCGTGGAAGCTCGGCCCGGCGCTTGCGGCCGGCGTGTCCGTCGTGCTCAAGCCGGCCGAGCAGACGCCGCTCTCGGCGCTGCGGCTCGGTGAGTTGATGCTGGAGGCCGGGCTGCCCGTCGGCGTGGTCAACATCGTGACCGGGTTCGGGGACGCCGGTGCGGCGCTCGCGGCCCACGACGGTGTCGACAAGGTCGCGTTCACGGGTTCGACCGAGGTCGGCCGGCTGATCGTGCAGGCGGCGGCCGGCAATCTCAAGAAGGTCACGCTCGAACTGGGTGGCAAGAGCCCGCAGGTGCTCTACAACGATGCCGACATGGACGTGGCGATCTCCGGCGCGGCCCATGGGATCTTCTTCAACCAGGGCCAGTGCTGTAACGCCGGCTCGCGGCTGTACATCGAGCGCGAGGTGTACGACGAGGTGGTCCAGGGAATCTCGGACGAGGCCAAGAAGATCAAGATCGGGCCGGGGCTCGATCCCGAGACCCAGATGGGGCCGCTGACCTCCGCGGAGCAGCACGAAAAGGTACTCGGTTACGTGTCCTCGGGCCTTGACGCCGGCGCTCGCGCGCCGACCGGCGGCGGCCGGGTGGGCGACCGCGGGTACTTCGTCGAGCCGACCGTTCTCACGGACACCACGCCCGATATGAAGGTGGTGCGCGAGGAGATCTTCGGCCCGGTGGTGTGCGCGATTCCGTTCCACTCCGAACCCGACGACGTGATCAAGAGTGCCAACGCCACGAACTTCGGCCTCGCGTCGGGAATCTGGACGCGCGATATCAACAAGGCGCACCGGACCGCCAACCGCCTTCGCGCCGGGACGGTGTGGATCAATTGCTACAGCGTGTTTGACGCCGCGATGCCGTTCGGCGGCTATATGGAGTCAGGCTGGGGCCGGGAGATGGGCCACAACGCACTGGAGAATTACCTCGAAACCAAGTCCGTGGTCGCCCAGCTCGCATAGAGGCGACATGCTCGTGCCGAGCCCGCGCCTCCCGCGTGTGGCTCGGCCGCCGCCTGAGGCGCAGAGTTCGAGCGGATCGCATGCAGAGCCCATGCGATCTCGGCAGGTAGGGAAACGCCGCCTGCAGCTTCCAGCGACCAGTCCCTTGCACGCCGTTACAGCATCCCATCGGCGGAGCCTCACGATCACGAGGGTTCAACGAAGGCGAACGTGAACCGGAACGGCGACGCGATCCCGCTCGGGCGGCCAACCGATCGGGCGGCGAGCTCAGGCTCAGGCTCGTGACACTGTGTCAGGCGCGGACCGGGATTGCGAGGTCGTGCGACTCGGACTCGAACCCGTGGCGAGCGAGGCGCAGGTGGAAGTGCAAGACGACCTGCCCATCAAACCAGCCGTGGGCGACACTGCCGTGGGCGACACTGGCGAGGTAAACCGCTCAAGTAAGCGTGCAAGCGACCTGGTCAAAGCGGAAGTCCGGTCGGACCTTGAGCCGGCTACTGCGTCGGGCTACGAGCGGAAGCGATGGTCGTCACACCTGCCTTCTTCAGAAGCGGCAGCGGCCTCCGTGTCGTGCGAGAAAACCGTCATGGAACGGGAGCAGAAGCCCGGGGGACGTCGGGCAGCCGCGGCCCGCTGACTCCGGAATCGTTCCGCAGCAGCTGTCTGATGGTGGACCGCGAAGGCTTCCGCTTTGCCGAAAAGCGGCTGTGATGGCCACCGCTCCCGCTTGTAGGCCGGAGCGAAGACCAAGTCGAGGTGCGCGGACTAACGCTTCGGCACGATTGCTAGCAAGGTCCGTGCAAGCACCCGGCTCCTGCTTCTGGCGAATACGGGGCTCTTGCATCGCGCGCAGCGGGCCCTGCCTTCGTCTTCGCGCGGGCATTTGCCGCTGGGGCGTTCGCGTGGCCCTTTAGGTCCGAAGGCAGCAGTCCGGGCGATGTCAGCGAGGCTGCTGCTCTTGTGCTTGCTGTTCAGGAGTTCGTGGCTAACGGTGGAGGGCGGCCGGCAGGCTGCTGCATCGCCGGGGCGGACGGGCAGTCGTGGCCGTGTCGGTCGGC
>JADGPN010000448.1 GCA_017882465.1 Solirubrobacteraceae bacterium | reverse complement strand
CTGCAATCGCCGCGGAGCGGCAGTCTGGTCCGCGCCGGCTCGCAGGCTGCTGAGATTGCTCACGACGGGCACTGAGGAGCCGGCTGCTGGTTTTGTCCGAGAACAGCAGTCGGCGTCGGCGCCGGCCAACTCAAAATCGTCGCTGCTTGGGCCCGGAAAGCGGTAGCGTCGGATCGATCGGCGGCGTCGCTCCTTCACCTGGCGGAGCCGGCCCCTCCGGCGGTCGAGAGCGCGCTCTCCCAACTCGTCCAACTGAGCAGGCAGGTCGAGGTCTCGACGACTTCCGCTTCGAGCCGCTGGCCCGCTTGCGGGCGACCCGCTCGTCGCAGGCCCAGCAAGCGGGCGAGCGCCTCGATCGTCGCTCCCGTGTCCTGGCAGGGGCAGCACTCTCCTCGCCGGCGGCCTCCAGACTCCTGCCAGTGCGCCAGGACCTCCCGTTCCCCGCCGAGCTGACCGATGAGCACCGCGACGACCAGAGAGCTACACCACTGGCGAACGGAGGAGACCGGCTACAGCCACATCCAGGGCACCAAGCCGCAAACGCTCGCGTACGCCCTGACCGATTCGCCGGCCGGGCTCGCCGCCTGGATCGCCGAGAAGTTCCACAGCTGGACAGACCAAGACGGTGAGCTCGAGACCGCGATCGAGCTGGACTGGGGTGCTGACGAACATCACGCCGTAGTGGGTGACCGGGGCGATCAACTCGTCGTTCTGGCCCTACTACCTACTACTACGCCGTTGCGCACGAGTTGCGGCCGCCTACTTGGACGCTCTCGGTCTGCTCTGACCGGTGCGGTTCTGCAAAGTCGCCACCACAAATCGCGGCTGCGGTTGCAGCTGAAGCATTCGGCTGCCCGAACTCGGCTGGGATGCGGCCTTGCTACGAGCAACAGCCCGCCGCGCATCGGCGATTTCTCCGCGTGGAGTATTCGAGCGCTGGAAACACCAGTGGAGCCGAGGTCGGTCACACGCGGTAGAACCAGACGCCGCCAAGCGACATGCGCTTGAGTCCGAGCGCCGCGAGAGCCTCGGGCCACCGCTGTGGCATTTTAGGATCGACGATCACCGCGCCCACATGCCGACGGGCGAGAAAAGAGCGCAGCGTCTGCGGATCCGGATGGGCGTCGCGAAAGAGAGCGGGGAAAAGCGGATCCGTCTCGTAATCCGTCGGATACACCGGACTGAGATATCCGCCAGCCAGACGGAACCACATGCCGGTTTCCGCCTGCCAGAGCATGCTGTTCCCGAGCTGGCCGAACGGCAGAATCAGGGCAGTTTCCCCGCGCGTGAGGACGTTTCGGTAATCATGGGTCGTGAAGAGCGCCGGGTTACTTAACTGGCTGCGCCAAAGGCCACCGCCGATGTTAGGCACCAGGAATGCGATGCTCGCGGCCGCCACCGCCCATTTGCCCAGAGCCCACCTTCCGGCACGTGGCTGCGCCAACCACATGGCTGCGATCACCGCGACAATCAGGAACATATAGACCGCGAGGCGCAGTGGGATCACATCGCGCAACAACCATCGGTCGAGCAGCTTCCACGGAAGCGGGATCGTCGGGTAGCCCGCGATGTGCAGGCGCGAACCGAGGAGCAGCACGACGACAACCGCCAGCATCGCGAGCAGGATCCTCGTAGAGGTGAGGCGCCAGCGCGTGATCGTGTAGCGCGCGACGATCAGCGCAAGCGGCAAGCCAACATAGGTGACGGCCTCGGCGTCGCTTCCGCTGGTGTTGGACGCTTGGGAAAGCGCCTCGAAATGCGTCCGGCCAAGTCGGGTGAGGTTCGTGGGCACGAGGAACCCGAGCGCGTCGCTGCCGTCGATGTCGCCGATGTTCGGTCCGAACCTCACGATTCCGTGGAGTTCGTAGTAGATCACCGGGCTCGTCACGATCGCCGCCGCGGCTCCCGCGGCGAGAATCGGCTTGACGGTGCGGATGATGTGCTGTCGCTCGGTGGGCGCAAGGGCGAACGCCACCGCGAGGGCAATGCCTCCGAGAGCTACGAATGTGAGTGCAAGTTCGCTCGCGGTCAAGAACAGCGCTGCCAGGAGAAGTGCCATCAGGGCGATGAACCGCCGTTCGCTGATGCGCTCGTCGATCCGGCGGAGCACGAGGTGGACCGCGGCCGGAATCGGAAAGATCAGCACGAGTTGGAGATGACCTTGCATGTGCCCCAGGATGTAGGTCGAGAAGCCGAACAGATAACCCCCGAAGAGGCTCGCCGCAAAGTTGCGGGTGATGTACCGGCACAAGAGGAAGGCGAAGAACGCCGCAAGCACCGGGCCTGCCAACATCAGCAAGTTGTAGGACACGATTGGGCCGAACGCGACGGTGATCGGCGCGCCGAGGATCCCCGCCAGCGGGCACAGCGTCGGACTGGTGGCGGCGAGATTGATCCGGTCCGGGACGAATAGCGCGTTGGTAACCAGGGGGTTCAGCCCGTGAAGCAGCGCGTACGGCCACCACGCCAGGCTCCACATATTGACAGTCGGATCGGTCCAGTTGGGAAGTCCGACGTTCTCACTTCCGAGATGGGGCAGCACGTGCAGGCCGAAGTACCCGACCGAGATAGCCACGTACAATGCGAGCGCGGCTGTGGCCTGGCGGCGTCCCGACGCAAGCCAATCACGAACCATGTCGAGCGTCCGCGGGACGCGGTACTCCGTTGACGCCTCAGTCGTCATTGCGCGCTGAGCGTAATCGTGTCGCACCGCGACTGTCTGTTGCCCGCCGGCCGAGCTGGACCGCTGGCACCAGAGTTGGCCGGTTGGTGGCCGCTGCGCGGCGGGTCACTTCGTCGCGAGGATCACGTTGTGCGCAGCGAACCTCCTCAGCCCGGGGGTGCGCTCGAACGCGCGCTCAAGCGCCGCGGCGAGGCGGATCGCCCTCGGCGGGGTGAAGTCCGGGACGGCGCCGAGCTGCGTGCGGAGCAGAATCTGTCCGCCCGCGGCGCGCAGGCCGGTGACGATCTCCGCTTCGCCGATCAGTCGCTCCTCACCGGTGTCCTGGGGGACGCGGGCCATCAGCGGCCCCCAGTATGGGTTGCGGGGATTGTGGTCCCAAACGAGCACCCGACCCGGGGGCTTCACCACCCTGACCATCTCGGCGAGCGTCTGTCGTACCTCGTCGGGGTCGGCGATGTGGTGCATGACGGCGACGGTGATCACGAGCTGGAAGCTGTCGTCATCGAACGGCAGCGAGGTTCCGAACGCGTGCACCGGGCGGACCAGTGGCGTCCGTGCCTCGAGGATCTCGAGCATTCCCCTTGAGGGATCGACTCCGACCATCTGGTATCCGGCGCCGGCGAGCCGCTCGGCGAGCACCCCGGTCCCGCAGCCGACGTCGAGTCCATCGCCGCGGGGGCAGTGCGCGAGCACGAACGCCGTCCGCTTCCGCAGGTAGTGCTCGACGACGTGCGCGGGCAGCGACTCGTCATAGACGGACGCGATCGAGTCAAAGTGTGAGCTGCTCACGCGCCACCCCACCGTTCGATGTGCGCTCTGAGACGAACGCCGGGGGTCGCTCGCGCGGCCGGGGAGAGGACCCCGCGGCGCGAAGCACCAGCCCGATCATCCGTAGTCCCACCGAGATCGCCATCAGCCGATTGCCGGTGACAGATGACCGTCCGACGCGGGGGAGATAGTTCACCGGCACCTCGACGAACCGCGCGCCGGAGCGGATCGTGAGCAACATGATCTCCGCGCCGGCGTGGCTGCCGCCGACCTTCATCCCGGTCGCGACGCGCCTCGCGGTATCTCTGCGCAGCAGCCTGTACGTGCAACCGACGTCGCTGAGATGACTTGTGTTGAACAG
>JADGPN010000447.1 GCA_017882465.1 Solirubrobacteraceae bacterium | reverse complement strand
TTGCCGACCTTGCAAACGTGCAGCCCGATCCGGCGCGCTTCCCCGATCGCCCAATCTCAGCAGCGCCGAGTGGGGCCGTGGCACGATCGCTTTCGACGGGGACCGATCGCGCGACGCATGCGGGGCGGCGTGATCGCTTTGCGCGGAACGCGATCACGCCACACCGGCCACGCCGGACGATTGCTTTGAGTCTCCCGCCAGCGCGAGTCGCACGATCGCAATGGCGACGAAGCGGTCGTCTGGATCGGGCCCGATCTGCACTGCGCCGCACGATCGCCTTCGCCCAATCTCGAGCGTCCGGCGGCGGTGACCCGCATGATCGCTCATCCTCCCGCCGTCTCGCGTCGCGCGATCGGATTGGCGACATAGCGCTCGTCGGATCCGCGGCCGGGACGGCGGCAGTGGGGCTTCCGCCTCCGTCCAAACTCGAGCGCCGAGTCCGGCGCGGCGCGTGGCGGCGCTGAACGAGAAGGAACTGCTGGAGCGCGACGGTATCTCGGCTGCTCGCGACCACGAAGCGTGAGCCGGCGATCGGGCAAGGAGCAGCGGCGTTCCTCGAGAGCTTCGACGTCAGCATCCCTCGAGTTCGTTCGGCGCCCGCCCCAGCGCGACCATCAGCCGGCTCGCGTTCGCGACGTTCACCCGTCGTTTGGGGCGTCCTGGGTTCCCGTTGCCGAGATACGCGCGCTCGAAGTCGGCCTGGCGCATATCGAGCCAGTGGGCGATCTCGCCGATCGTGAGGTCCGGATCGCGCGCGAGCGCGTCCGCGATCACCGACTGAGTGAGCTGCACCGGGATCGAGTTGCACCGCAGGGTGTTCAGCTCGCGCCGGTCGCCCTCCTCTACCACCAGCTCCCGCACCCGCTCGGGCGCAAGGTGCATGATTCTCCCGGCTGTCTCGACTGTCTCGCCCCGCTCGGTGACCAGAGACCAGGCGTAAAGGCGGCGTTGCACACATGAAGGGCACGTGCGGCCAGCCTCCGCGCAGCGCGCGCACTGTTCGGTGACCGGATCGAGGGGAAGTCGCACCTTCGCCCAGCCCTCCGCGATCCCGCTAGCTCGCCGGCCGTTCCACTCGCCGCACGCCCTCGACATCCCGGTGGGGCTGCCGCGCGAGCAGGTCAACCTCGACGACGCAACCGCCGCCCGTGGGCCTGTCTTCGGACATCTCGACGCGCAGGATACCACAATCTGCTGTCACCTATGCTCAACTTGGTTCCCACTCTTTGTTCATGTGCCTACTTGCTATCAGACCAGCGTATGCCGCGCTTGGCCGACCGGGGGTGCGCCCGTTCGTCAGGGCCGAAGGCGCTGGCTGACGAGAGAGGCGGCTGGCTCACGCGACTGGCGGCGGGCGTGCCCGGGGCGATCGCGACAGCCGCCAGCCGTCGTCCTATCGGTCGAGCACGAACATGCAGAGTAGCCGCCGTCGGGCCGGTAGCGATCTCGAGCACCGCGGTGCACCGCTCCCGAGGATTCGCGGCAGAGAACGCCGATGAGAGGCTGTCAAGGCCGGACGCGTCCCGCCTCCACGCACGAAACGCCAGCCACCAGACCACAAAACAAGCAGCTACCGATTCACCCGCCGACGGTCACGGTGATGCGGCGGCTGTTGGCGGGTGCGTAGGGGTAGTCGCCGACCGGCAGCGAGGCGATCTGGAACCAGTACCGTCGTCGCACGCCGGGGATGCCGGCCCCGAATGTGTACGTCGTGGTGAACCGGCCGTTGCCCGTGACGTGCTCCTGCACCCCGTAGGTGGTGTACCCGGATCCGAAGCCGATCCGTAGGCGTACGAGGGTGCCGGCGGCCGGGAGATATCCCCCGTTGAGTTGGCCGGCTATGCGGACGGTTCCGCCCCATCCAACGTGGTGCGGGGAGACGCTGAGCAGCTTGACTGACGCCGGCACGATGACTTGTATCTGCCCTGAGCTCGTGGGCTCCACGGTGCTGGCTCCGTCGTAGACGGCCTGCACGAGTCTGGAGGGTCCGGCGGGTAGCTTGGCGCTCCAGCTTCCGTCCGCCGAGGTGGTAGCGCTCGTTGCCTGCGTGAATGCGCCCGACCCGTTATCGGGTGCGGTCAGGATCCGGACCGGTTGGCCGCCGAGCGCGTTTCCGGTCGCGGTCCCGAGCCAGCCGACCACGGTCGCAGTCGCACCGTGGCGCGCGCGCCACGTGCTCCGCTGGACGGTGCGCGGCAGGCGCACCTGCCGCTCCCAGCGCCACTGCCAGCGACCGTGGACTCGCACCCGCACCCGCACGCGCACGACCCGCGGGTGGCAGCGGATCACCCTCACAACCCTGGCGTGCGCCCGTCGCTTGACCTGCACGAGCTTGCCGTTACGACGGACGGTGACCCACCGAGCCGGGACCGTGACCCGCTCGCGTGCCCGATGGCAGAGAAGCGCGTTGACGATCCGCGAGCCGAACGAGATCGCTGCCAACGTCGGCTGGCGAATGCTGAGCGACCACGACGACCAGTCAGACCAACCGTGATTCCCCGCCCCATCCACGGCATTGTTCGCCGCGGCGCAGCTCACCGAATGCTGACCCAGGCCGCTGACCGGCACCCGAGCGCTCGCACCGGCGACCCAGCCGGCGGGTGCCCCGTCGACCGAGCAGTCGATGCCAGCCACTTGGCTTGCTCCCGCCGCGGCAGTCGCGGTGACGTACTGCACACCCGCTGTCGACGGCGCGTCCGTGGGACCGGACAGCGACACGGTCGGCTGGACGTTGTCGATGTACACCGTCTTGCTCACGCTCGCCGGAACCCCCGCCGCGTCCGACGCGCCCAGCGTCAGCGGAACCGCCCCCTGGGCATAGTTGGCCGTGTGCACCGTTGATGAGACCGAGGGTGCTGCGCATTGGTGCCACACGCTCGCGTTCGCGGTCGAGCTCGAGCCCGGGATCGCCTGACCGTTCAGACTCGCCGACAAGTCACACAGCCCGGACGGCGAATCCCCGTAGTAATGCAGCGTCCAATCGCCGCGCACCCAACCCGAGGCCTGCCACAGGCCGTCCGGGGCGACAAGGATCGGGCCGACCGTCTCGCGAACATCGAGCGCGACCTCGGCGACGCTGATCCAGTTGTAGTTAGACGTGCATGGGTTGGCGCCGCAGATCACCTGCCATCCGAAGTAGCTGCTCGACAAGTTCGAGAAGGCAGCTGTTGTCTGGAGGTCCTGCGTCGGCGCTCCGCCACCGGCCCAATAGAAACCCCCGCCGTACTGCTGGCCGTCATTGATCCCGTTCGACGCCATCTGACCGGGCGGAACCCAAGCGCCAGCGATGACGAGCCCAGCGGGCGCCGTGGCCTGCCAAGAGGCGCGCTTCCCAGCTGCCACCGTGTTCCCCGCTGTCGCGATTGTCAGGCCGTCCGTCCCGTAGGGATTGCCGGGACAGTTGACCGGAGTGTTGATCCCAAATACGGCAGCGTGACCGAAGACGCTGTTGCCGAAGTTACCGCATGACCACACCGTCTCATCTGCACGCGCGCTCGCCGCCACCGACAACGCAACGACGGACGTAACCGCTAGCGCCACCGCGCAACGCCCTGCTGTTCCTCGGATCGTTGAACCCGCGATCATTCCGATCCTCCGCGCCAACACCAAGCCTCCTACGGGCAGATGACCGCTACGTTCAGAGGTTCACCGGCCGTTTGCCCACTGTTGTTGAACGTCTGAAAGACCACGAACGCGGGCGGTCGCGATTGGTTCAGCGTGGCCACGCTCGCGAACCCTGCGGTCCTCAGACCATCAACCGTCGCGAGCGAGAAGCACCCGGCCGGGATCGCTCGGCCCCAGCCGATCCTGCCTGAGTCATACACCGAACTCCATCC
>JADGPN010000446.1 GCA_017882465.1 Solirubrobacteraceae bacterium | reverse complement strand
TCGGCGACCTGGTGGGGCGGCTGCGGCGACATCGCCAGCACGGCGAAGACCATCGCGAAGCAGCTGATCGCGTCCACCGCGTAGGCGGCCGCGACTCCGAGGACCGCAATCGGCACGCCGCCGAGCGCCGGGCCCAGAACCATCGTCAGCTGGTAGAGGCCGAAGTTGAGCGCCAGCGCCCCGCGGAGCTGGCTGGGCGCCACCAGGTTCGGCACGATCGCCGATCGGGCCACGTTCTGGACCGCGCTGAAGCCGGCCATCAGCGCTCCGAGCAGGTACAGAACGGGCACCGCGGGCGCACCGGCGAACGAGACCGCGGCCAGCGCTGAGGCGATCACCACCAGCCCGATCTGGTCGAGCAGCAGCAGCCGGCGGCGGTCCATGCGATCGGCGATGGCCCCGCCGAGCAGCGCCATCACCACCAGCGGCACCAGCTCCACCGCTCCCAGCACGCCGACCAGGAAGGGCGAGTGCGTCTCGAGGTAGAGCTGGTAGGGCAGCGCGACCAGCGTCGCCTGACTCCCCATGCCGGAGACGAAGTTCCCCACCACGACCAGGCGCAGGTCGCGGCTCGCCCGCAGAGGCGCGAGGTCCATCGTCAGGCGCGGGAAACGCACCCCGGCCAGGCTAGAGGCTGTGTCGTCGGCCGGTCCTAATAGTGTGGCGTGCGCGCGGTCTCAATTGACCAGCCCGACGATTCCTTTGATGATGAGCAGCACGCCGAGTACGGTCAGCCCCCTGATCGCGAACCGATGTGCGTGACGGCTGACCCACGCCTTGGCTCGGTCGATCGCAACCGGTGTCCACTCCGGGGCGACGATGAAGCAGGCCAGCGGAACCTCGAGCAGCCACAGCATCACGACGTTGAAGCCGACCACCAGCAGCACGGTCACCGGGGTCGAGTACTTCAGCTCGTGGATCTGGTGCAACCCGGCCAGGTACGAGGCGCCCGGGAGCGTGAGCAGCGCTCCCACCACGAACGTCGTTCGCGCAGACCCCTTGCTCAGCTCCCGCTGCCACCGCGGCGGCTCCTTGTCGGCCGTTCCCTTTCCCTTCGCCTCCTTGCGAGCGCGCCGGCGCTCCCGGAGGCGTTCGTCGCGTCCGGTGTGGAGGACGAACGCGGCGGCCAGCGCGATCGCGCCCAACCCGATGTCGACCGCAGGGCTCAGCGTGTTCTGGGTCGTGCTCGCCGCGCTCGAGCTCGAGAACGAGAACACGATGATCAGTCCGAGCGTGATGCTCGTGATGTACGCGCCGAGCAGATACCCCAGCATCAGCTTGGACGGGCTGTCGAGCAGCAGCATCACGGTCGTCGCAGCGACCAGCGTCGGGTTCAACGAGGCGGTCAGCGACAGAAGGATTACCTCACCCACGGGCAGTCACGAGCCTGCCGAACCCCGCAGCCGCCGGCATCGCCCCAAATGGGTGAGACGAACCGGTGGGTGCTGGGCGCAGGCCCGGGAGCGTGGGGCTGGCGCTGCAAGCGCCGGACGGGGCTCGAACCCGCGACCTGTGGCTTGGGAAGCCACCGCTCTACCAGCTGAGCTACCGGCGCGCTGGCGGACGGTGACTCGTGTGCGCCCGCGCTGGCGCCATTGTATGCCGCCTCGCGACGTGACCCTCGGCGCCCGAGTCGGTCTGCTCGCTACCCTAGACCGGCCCGTGCGCCGCTATCTGCTACCCGCACTCGTCGCCGCGGCGGCGGTCGCGCTCGTCGCCCTGCTGGTGTTCGGCGTGGCCGGGCAGGGCACCGACACCTCGATCGACGCGGCGATCGCCCACGGCAAGCGGCCGCCGCCCCCGCACGCGACCGAGGCGCTCCCATATCTCGGCGCCGCCGGCGCGACCAGCCTCGCTGACCTGCGCGGCAAGGTCGTGGTGGTGAACGTGTTCGCGTCCTGGTGCGATCCCTGCAAGGCCGAGGCGCCGGTCCTGGAGCAGGCCCAGCGCCAGCTCGCCGGCCACGACGCCACCGTGCTGGGCGTCACCTATCTGGACAACTCGAGCGATTCCTCGCAGTTCGTGCATTCCGAGCACATCACCTACCCGGTGCTGCGCGACGTGAGCGGCACCTTCGTGCGTTCCTTCGGCACCACCGGCGTGCCCGAGACCTTCGTCATCGACCGGCACGGACGGATCGCCGCTCTGCGCCGCTACGAGCTCGACACCCGATGGCTCAACCAGACGCTCCCGCACCTGCTGGCCGAAGGCTCGTGAGACCGCCGAGGCTCACCGCTGTCTGGGCCGCGCTGACACTGGCGCTGGCCGGGATGCTCGCGACGGGCGCGGTCGCGGGCGCGAACCCCGCACCGCGCGCATCCCTGACCGACATCGAGGACGAGGTCATGTGCGTGGTCTGCCACACCCCGCTCGCGGTCTCGGAATCCCCTCAGGCCAACTCCGAGCGCGACTACATCCGCCTCCTGATCGCCAGGGGCGAGACCAAGGACCAGATCAAGGCGCAGCTGGTGGCTCAGTACGGTCAGTCCGTGCTCGCGCTGCCGAACCCGCATGGCTTCAACCTGACCGTCTACATCCTGCCCCCGGCGCTGCTGCTGGCGGGGGTCGCGCTGCTCGTGTTCACGCTCCCGAAGTGGCGCGCCCGCGCCCGCGCCGCGGCGACCCGCACGGCTCCCGCCGGCCCCTCGATCAACCCCGCCGACTCCCGTCGTCTCGACGAGGACATCGCCCGGTTCGACTAGAGGTCGGAGTGCGGCGTGCACGAGACGTGGACGATCCTGATGCTGTTATAGGCGCATAGGATCGTCCAGGTCCGATTTGAACAGACCATACCGCCCCAGGGCGCGGCGTTCACATCGAGTCCGGCGCGCTCACCCCGAGCAGCTGCAGCGATCTGGCGATCACAGTCCGGGCGGCCACCGACAGCGCCATGCGGAACGACTCAACCGCCTTGGGTTCGGCGCCCACGACGTGGCAGTCGGTGTAGAAGGCGGTGAAGTCCTGGGCCAGCTCGAGCGAGTAGACGGCGATCCGGTGCGGGGCGCGGCGGTCCGCAGCCTCGACGACCTCCTCGGGGAAGGCCGCGAGCTTCTTGACCAGGCCACGCTCTGCCGAGTGCAACTCGCCGTCGCCCCAATCGGCGTTTCCGTCCACCGCCGCCTGCACCCGCGGGTCGCCGGCGCGGGCCAGCATCGATGCGATCCTGGCGTGGGCGTACTGGACGTAGTAGACCGGGTTCTCGCGCGATTGCGAGCGGGCCAGGTTGAGGTCGAGGTCGAGCGTGCGGTCGTGCGAGCGCTGGAGCATGAAGAAGCGCGCCGCGTCGACGCCGATCTCGTCCAACAGCTCGTCGAGGGTCACGAAATCACCCCGCCGCTTGGACATCGCGGCCCGCTCCTGGCCTTCCACCAGGTGGACGAACTGCAGGATCGGCACCTCGAGCAGCTCGGGATCGCCGCCAAGCGCGGCGAACGCCGCCTTCAGCCGGGCCACGTAGCCGTGATGGTCTGCGCCCATCGGGTTGAGCTGGCGCTCGAAGCCGCGCTCGCGCTTGTTCTGCATGTAGGCCACGTCGGCGGCGAAGTACGTCGGCTCGCCGTTCTGGCGCTCGAGCACGCGGTCCTTGTCGTCGCCGAAGGTGCTGGTCCGCAGCCACAGCGCGCCGTCTGAGCGGTACAGGTGGCCCGCCTGATCGAGTTCGGCCAGCGCGCGCTCGAGCTGGTTCGGCGAGCCCTCGTGCAGGGTCGCCTCGCTGAAGAACGAGTCGAACTCCACACCGTAGCGCTCGAGCGTGGCCCTGATCCGGGCCAGCAGCGCATCGACCGCCAGCGCCGCCAGCCGGTCGGGGTCGGTCTCGGCCGCGCACGGGATCTGGTCGGCGAGCTCC
>JADGPN010000107.1 GCA_017882465.1 Solirubrobacteraceae bacterium | reverse complement strand
GAAGGGGCCGTAGGTGGAGTCGTACTTGAGCAAATGCGCCAGCGTCGGAGCCGCGACCAAGTCGTTGACCGCCACCACCTCGATGTCGGCGTTGTGCTCGTGGGCCGCGCGCACAAAGCTGCGCCCGACACGGCCGAAACCATTGATCGCCACACGTACCGGCATCTGAATCCTCGCTCTCGTCGTGACTGGCCCGCTACGGGCCCTCTCTCAACGGTACGCGGGGACGACGCGCTTGCAACCGGGCTAGGCGCGGCTCCGACTCAGTACTTCGCCGCCACTATCCCAGCGGAGACTTGATCGAGGCCAGGTAGCCACGGACGTCGTCAGCCGGCCCCGAGTACGCCTCGCCGAGAGTCGCCTCGATCGCGCTCATGTAGTCCGTGGCCCAGGCCGGGAACATCGCGCTGTCGACCATCGCGCGCTGGGCCGGGTCCCCGGGGTAGAACTGCTCTAGTCGCTGCTCTGCAGGACGTCCTGCCGCTGGTAGGGCTGCTTGGGCGATCGGTCCTCGGAGAGCGAGCCCCGCGATCGCCTGACGAGCGCCTCGATCGCGTCCGCGAGATGAATCTGGTCGATGTTGTAGTCGCCGCGCTCAACCCGGATCGTGTGCGCCTCCAGCAGCACCTCGGCGTGCGTGTACCCGACCGGAGGCTCGAACCGATACGAGGCCAGTTCGATCAGCAGGCCGAGCGGGTCCTCGAAGTAGATCGAGTCCATGAAGCCGCGGTCCTTGACGCCGCTGTGGCGGATCTCCCGCTCGTCGAGTCGCTCCACCGCCTGGTGGAAGGTGGCCTGCGAGAGTGAGAACGCGAGATGATGCACGCAGCCGGCGTCGGTCGGGGTGCGCTGCGGATCGGGCCGCCGCTCCTCGTTGGTGAAGATGGTGATCAGGCGACCGTCGCCGGGGTCGAAGTAGAGATGGCTCTCGGACGGCCGGTCGAGGTTCGGCTGCTCGAACACGAACGGCATCCCGAGGACGCCTTCCCAGAAGTCGATCGAGGTCTGGCGGTCGGCCCCCACGATCGTGATGTGGTGGACACCCTGGCTCTGAAGCTTGCGCACTGGCCCTCTCCTCTACTGGCGTTCGACAAGTTTGGACTTGTACTCGCTCCGCTGCAAGGTCCCCCACGGCACGAGATCGACGCGGGTCTGGACGACGAGGGCGCTGCGCAGTCGCTCGCGGATCGACTCGGCCAGCGCAGGATCGGCCGCCCAGCCGCGCGCCAGCTCGACGCTGACGGGGAGCGGCGGCTCCTGTTTGACCCCCGGCCCCTGCGGCTTGACGAGGATGTGACCGCTCACCTCGGGCGTGAACGTGCCCACCACCTCGCGGACGGCCGAGGGGAAGACATTGACGCCCCGCACGATCAGCATGTCGTCGGTGCGGCCGATGCAGCGCACGCGGAGCGTCGCGCGGCCGCACCGGCACGGGCTCGTCCAGACCCGGGCGTGGTCGCGCGTGCGAAACCGCAGCAGCGGCGCCGCGCGGTGCTGGAGATGCGTCAGCACCAGCTCGCCCATGACCCCGTCGCCGAGCGCCAGGGCAGCGCCCGTCTCGGGGTCGATCAGCTCGGCGTGGAGGAAACCGCGGGCGCCGAGGTGCATCCCGTCCTGGTGCTCGCACTCGCCCCACAGCGAGACGCCGATGTCGCCGATCCCCATCGCCTCGGTGACGCGCGCGCCCCAGCCCTGTTCGAGCCTGGCGCGGAAGCCGGGCTCGCCACCGCCGGGCTCCCCCGCGACCAGCACCCGCCGCACGCTCGAGTCCCGCAGGTTGACGTTGCGCTCGCCGGCCCACTCGACCAGATACGCGGCGTAGGAGGGCGTGAGCACCGCGGCCTGCGGGCGCGGGCGCTCGACGGCGAGCATCAGGCGTTCGGTGTTGCCGGTGCCGACCGGAATGTGACAGGCGCCGATGCGATCGAACGAGGCCACGGCGCCGGCCACGAACGGTCCAGCGTTGTAGGTGGAGACGATGCGCTCCCCGGCCCCGATCCCCGAGGCGGCGTAGCTGCGCGCTGACCCCGTCACCCAGTTCTCGAGATCGCCCGCCGTCAGGGGGATGGGGCTGGGCACGCCGGTAGTGCCGCTGGTCGAGTAGATCCGCACGATCTCCGACGGCTCGGCACAGAGGTGCGCGCCGATTGGGTTCTCCGCCGTGCGCCGAGCGCTCGAACAGATAGTCCAGCTGGGTACGGTAGGCGGCGTCGTCGAGGGCAAGCTGCTCCGGCCGGGAGCGCGTCTCGACCTCGGGCGCCAGGATCACGGCGGCGACTCGTCGGCGCGCACGTAGGTGATCGCCTCCTCAGCGCCGGCGGCCATCGTGAAGCCGATCGGCTCCTGCTGCTCCTCGGCCAGATGCGCGAGCAGGCCGGCTGTGCGGCCCAGAATCGGAACCGCCTTCACGGCTGAGGACGAGAACCCCAGGTCGAGCATCACCGCCGCGATCGGGAGCGAAACGTTCATCGTCAGCGGCCTGCCCCAGGCCTTGGCCACCCCGTCGCGCAGGCACCGGGCGAGCAGCACATGGGGCCCGCTCACTCCCCGTGCGTCCGCGAGCTCGAGAATCCGCTCGGCGCGCGGGTCAAGCGGCTTGTGAACCGGATGACCGAACCCGGGCGCCTTCCCGCCCGTGCTGCGGATCGCCTGTGCGGTGTCCTCGGCGACCACCGCGGGTTGCCGGCCCGACGCCACCTCCTGCTGCGCCGTCGCGAGCAGGCGCGCACACTCCTCGGCCGTGCCGAGGATGACCGGCCCGCAGCCGAGGATCCCCGCCGCCACGGCGCCCTGCAGCGATCCCGGGTCGGCCGCGAGCGTCATCCGCGCCCCGACGTTGGTCGGCATCATCCCGTGCTCGGCGATCGCCACCAGCAGCAGGTCGAGAAAGAAACGCTGATCGTTGGTCGGCTCGCTGCCGGTGAGGAGCAGGTGGAAGTAGTCGGTGAAGCTCAGCCGCCCCATCAGATCACCGCACAGATCCCTACCCCGCACCTCCACCCGGTCGGCATAGGCCTGGCTGATGTGAGTGACCGGAGCGCCGGCCTGTCCGATCTGGCTCGTCCGTCGGGGTCGAGATCCGTCCATGGTGCTCACGCGAGCGGCGAGTATCGCAGGCGGCCGTTGGATCCTCACCACCATTTCTGCTCTCGTGCCTGGTCCGTGCCGCCGGTTCCGTCGAGCGCGGCGAGCGCGACCATGTCATCGTCCGACAGGGCGAAGTCGAACAGCTGACCGTTCTCTTCGATCCGCTCGCGGTGGGTCGATTTCGGGATCACGATCGTTCCCCGTTGCACGCACCAGCGGAGGAGCACCTGCGCCGGCGTCCGGCCGACTCGTTCCGCGATCTCGGAGACCGTCGGGTGTGACAGGTGCCGGCCCGTGCCCAGAGGGCTGTAGGCCTCGAGCGCGACGCCCAGCTCAGTGCAGGCCTCGAGCAGCGCGCGCCGGTATTCGAAGGGGCTGAACTGCACCTGGTTCACCAGCGGCGCGCTGCTGGCGATGGCCATCACCTGCTCGAGCTCGCTGACGCTGAAGTTCGAGACGCCGATCGAGCGGGCGTGACCGCGCTGCTGAGCCTCCTCCATCCCCGGCCACGCCCACGTCGGCCCTCCCTGGGGCCAGTGCACGATGTACAGGTCCAGCTGATCGACCCCGAGGCGCTGCAGGCTGCGCTCCGCTTCCGCCACCGGGTCGTTCCGGGCCGGGTAGAACTTGGTCGTGATGAAGACGTCCTCCCGCGGGACGCCGCTGTGGCGCAGCGCCCGGCCCACGCTCTCCTCGTTGCCATAGGCCTGCGCCGTGTCGATGTGGCGATAGCCCAGCTCCAGCGCCCAGCGGGCGGCGTTCTCGCATTCCGGGCCGTTCGGCACCTGCCACACCCCCAGACCGAGCGTGGGCATCACAGAGCCGTCCGCCAGCACTCGCGCGCGTTCATCCCGGATCTCGTCCGTCTCGGGCACATCGCCTCCTCGGCTCGCGTACGTGGTCGAGCTCCATGTTCGCGCATGATCCGTTTGCCTGGTTCGGTGAGTCTGCGGTTGATCAAGGGCCGAGCCGGTGTTGCCGAGCAGCCTTGGCAGATCTCGGCGTCGGCCTCGATCCGAGATCAGGCGCCCGGTGCTCTGTAGCGCAGTCCGTCAAGCGCGATGTCGAGGATGTGGTCGATCTGCCCGGGCTCGCTGGACGGGATCTTCGCGATCCCGCCGACCATCTGGATGACCTCGGCGAGATTGGTGTCGGCCCGCACGACATACGCCTGCTGTGCGCGCTCGAGCAGCGGCTCGCCGGCGGCGTAGAGGGCCGCGCGACTGCTGTGAAAGACCGCCGCGTTGCGGTCGACATAGTCCAGCAGCTCTCCGGCCAGCGCCTGCTTGGTGGCCATGTAGCCCACGAATCGGTGCAGCCAGCCGACCAGGGCGTCCCATGGCTCGAGGTGATCAAATTCACTGGCCGAGCGACACAGCGCCTCGACCTCGTCGACGTAGACGGCCTCGAGCAGCGCTTGCCGGTTGGGGAAGTGGCGGTAGAGCGTGCCGATCCCGACCCCGGCGCGCCGCGCGATCTCCTCCAGCGACGTGGCCGCTCCGCCCTCGGCGAAGGCGTCACGAGCGGCGGCGATGAGCTTGTCGTAGTTGCGTCGAGCGTCGGCCCGCCTGGGGCGCTCGCGGGGGAGTTGGTCGTTGGTGTCGGTGGTGTTCACGGGATGTTTCGGCGCGTTCTCTTGACAAACCGAAGGGTGCCTCCATATAGTTCCGGAGGGAGCCTCCGGTTAGTTCTGGAGGCGGCCTCCAGTTTACCACCGGCCCCTCTTCAGCCTCAACAGTTGGGACAAGATGAACACCGTTTCCCTCCCCGCCGTCACCAGCGACCGTCGCCGCTGGCTGGCCCTCGGGATCGTCTGCCTCGCGCAGCTGATGATCGTCCTCGACACGACGATCGTGAACGTGGCGCTGCCTGCGATCCAGCGCGAACTCCACTTCACCCAGGGCAACCTCACCTGGGTCATCAATGCCTTCCTCGTCACCTTCGGCAGCTTCCTGCTGCTCGCCGGACGCCTCGGGGACCTACTCGGCCGCAAGCGGGTCTTCCTGGCCGGAGTCCTCGTGTTCACCGCCGCGTCGGCGCTCTGCGGCCTCGCGCCCAGTCAGGGCTTTCTGATCGCCGCTCGCTTCCTCCAGGGGATCGGGGCCGCGATGCAGGCGTCTGTGATCCTGGCCATCATCGTCACCGAGTTCCCGGAGCCGGGTGAGCGCGCCCGGGCGATGAGCGCGTACGTGTTCGTCGCCGTCGCCGGTGGGTCGCTGGGGCTGCTCGCCGGCGGCGCTCTGACCGAGGCCCTCAGCTGGCACTGGATCTTCTTCGTCAACCTTCCGATTAGCATTGTCACGATCGCGCTGGGCAAGGCCCTGATCCCCCAGGACCACGGCCTTGGCCTCGAACACGGCGTCGACTGGCTCGGCTCCGTGCTCGTCACCGTCTCCCTGATGACCGCCGTGTACGCGATCGTGCAGGCCACCAACCACGGCTGGGGCTCGTCCCAGGTGCTCGGCTTCGGCGCGGTCGCGGTCACGCTCATGGGCGCGTTCCTCACTCTCGAGTCGCGGATCGAGAACCCGATCATGCCTCTGGGGATCCTCCGCCTGCGCGGACTGATCGGCTCCAGCGCGGTGCGCGGCTTTCTCGTCACCGGGATGTACTCGACGTTCTTCCTCGGCACCCTGTACCTCGAACACGTGCTCCACTTCAGCGCGCTCCAGACCGGCCTGGCGTTCCTGCCCTGGACGGTGACCGTCGGGATCCTGTCCCTGGGCGTCACGGCGCGGCTGGTGGCTCGCTTCGGCCCGATGCGCGTCCTCATCCCCGGCATGCTCACGGTGATCGCCGGCCTCGCTCTGCTCGGCACGGCCGGGATCCACACCAGCTTCTTCCCCACGATCTTCCTCGCCTATTTCGCCATCGGCCTCGGCATCGGCAGTGCGTTCATGCCGCTGCTGACGATCGCGATGGCCGACGTCCCCGCGGCCGACGCCGGATTGGGCTCGGGAATCACCAACGTCTCCCAGCAGGTCGCCGGCGCGCTCGGCCTGGCCGTGCTGGGCACCATCGCCACCAACCACACCAGGACACTCGAGGCCGGCGGCCACACGATCGCGAGCTCGCTGGTCGGCGGCTACCACCTCGCCTTCGCGATCGGTGTGGGGAGCATCGCGGTCGGGATCGTGATCGCACTGGCGGTCCTGCGAACCCGCGACGTACCGGCGGCCACGGCCGCGGCCGACACGGAGCCCGTCGCCTACCTGGCGGACGAGCCCGCGCTGGAGCTGGAGCTGGAACGCCAAGCCGCCTGACCGCTCGCCTTCACGCTTCCCGCCAGGTACCGCATCCACTGGCCGTCAGAGGGTCGAGATGCCACTCAGAGCGGCGACCATGCCGACGGCCACGATCGCCAGCGCCGCGAGCGCGATCGCCCAGCGAAGGGTGTCGGCGCGGCCGGTCGCGGCCCCTTCTGGCGCCTCGGGCGCCGAGGCCGGAGGTGCGGCAGCGAGCGCTTCCGCAGGCTGCCGGCCGGCGAGGGGAGCCGCCTCGCCGGTGGCGACCACGGACCAGGGTCTCGCCCGCCGCAGCCCGCCGGCGGCGACGAGGGCGGCCTGCCCGAGATCGCCCGCCGAGGGATAGCGCTCGCTGGGATCCGTCGCCATCGCTCGGCGCACCACATCGTCGAACTCGCGCGGCAGCTCGGGGCGCAGGTCGGAGGGCGAGGGCCGCGGGGCGTTGAGGTGGGCCAGCGGTCCGAGGTCCTCCCGCCCCCCGGCGAACGGCGCCTGCCCGGTGAGGGCCTCGAACAGCAGACACCCCAACGCGTAGACGTCCGCGCGTGCGTCGACACGCTCGTTCAGGATCTGCTCGGGCGCGACGTACTCGGCTCGCGCGATGATCGTGCCGTGCCGGGTCAGTCCGGCGGCCTGGTCGGCGCGCTTGGCGAGCCCGAAGTCGGTGAGGTACGCATGGTCCTCGCGGGCGAGCAGGACGTTGGAGGGCTTGACGTCGCGGTGCAGCATCCCGCGTGCGTGGGCCGCGTCGAGCGCGGCGCCGACCTGGCGGACGATGCGCGCGGCTCGGAGCGGCTCGACGCGCCCCTGCGCGGCGATCAGCGCGCGCAGGTCGGTGCCCTGCACGAGGCGCATCGTGATGTACAGCACGCCGGCCTCGTCTCCGGCATCGAAGATGGGAATGACGTTTGGGTGATCGATCGCCGCCGCGATCATCGACTCGCGCCGAAAGCGCTCGCGGAAGCGCTCGTCCCCGGAGTACTCGGGGAGGATGAGCTTGAGGGCCACGTCGCGCTGGAGCGCGAGCTCGTCGGCCCGGTAGACGACCCCCATGTCTCCGTGCCCGATGACCTCCTCGACCCGGCAGCCCGCGAAGACGGAGCCCAGAGGGAGCTCGAAGCTCCGGTGCACCCGGTCTGCGCCGGCGGCCGCGGGGACGCGAACCGGGGCCGCCGGGACGCGAGCCGCGGGAGCGGGAGCCGGGGCGTCCGGAGCGGGAGCCGGGGCGTCCGGGACGCGAGCCGAGGCGGCCGGAGGAGGGGCCGGGGCGGGTGCTTGTCCCGCATCGGTCAGCTGCAGGGTCGTCGAGCCGATCCGGATCGAGTCGCCCACGCTCAGCACGCGGCGGTGGCGCACGCGCTCGCCGTTCACGAATGTCCCGTTCGCCGACCCCAGATCCTCAATCGTGAGCTGCCCGTCGGCCGTGCGCGAAACCCGCGCGTGGCGCCTGGAGACGTCGAGATCGTCGCTCAGCCTCCCCGCTCCGCTCACCCCGCGCCCGATCACGAGCTCATCGTCGCCCAGGGTGAGCCGGCGGCCCGCGGCCGTCCCGGCGGTCACCACCAGCTCCTCATCCGCAGCGGCGACCACGCTGGGCGGCTCGACGGCCGGCCCTCTCGTCGGGGGCGCCGCGTCCTCGGCCACGGCATCGGAGCTGGTCACCTGCAGGACCGTCCTGCCCATCCTCACGACGTCACCGGGTTCGAGCGTCCGCGGGGCGTCGATGCGCTCCTCGTTCACGAATGTCCCGTTCGCCGACCCCAGATCCTCGATCGTGAGCTCTCCGTCGGCCCCGCGCGACACCCGCGCGTGACGGCGCGAGATCTCCGGATCGTCGCCGAGCCTTCCGTCCTCGGCGGGGGCTGTGCGGCCGATCAGCAGGTCGGCATCGACGCTGAGGCGCTTGCCGCTTTCCTTGCCTTCGGTCACCCGCAGCTGCTCGCCGGCCATCGGGTTCGAACCTTACGCCTCTCTTGCCGCATTCGCCAGAACGCGGGGAGTCCGAGCTGGGTCGGCTCGACGCCGCCGAGCTCCCCCTCGCATAATGAGCGGCGTGTCCGCCAACTCCCCCGCCGGCGCCCGGTTCATCTCCGAGCTGAAAGCTCGCTTCGAGGCCGAGCGCTCGGGCCGGCCGTTCCTCGTTCTCAGGGACGGCGATGACCGGCAGCGGCTCGTCTTCCTGGAGCCCGGCTCGGCATCGATGTCGATCGGGCGCCGGCCGCCGGCCGATCTCGTGCTCGACTGGGACGATCAGGTCTCCCGCCTCCACGCCCGGTTAGAGCCGGTCGAGGACCACTGGGAGCTCGTCGACGATGGCCTCTCGCGCAACGGCACGTTCGTCAACGAGCAGCGCCTGAGCGGCCGGTGCCGGCTCAGCGATGGCGACACCCTGCGACTCGGGACCACGACGCTCACCTTCCGGTCCCCCCAGCCCGGGCCGCCGGGCCCGGCGGACGCGGCCGAGCCCCCGGTGGCAGTGCCCCTGTCCACCACCCAGCGCCGGGTCCTGGTGGAGCTGTGCCGTCCGTACACACATCGGGGCGGCTCAGCCGGCCCGGCCACCGACGAGCAGATCGCGGACGAGCTCGTCCTGTCCGTGGGTGAGGTGAGGACGCATCTGAGGGTGCTGTACGCAAAGCTCGGCATCGAGGAGCTGCCCCGCAGCGTGAAGCGAGTCCGCCTGGCCGAACGAGCTTTCTCCGCCGGCCTGATCTCCGAGCGCGACTTTTAGCCCGGTGCTCTCGCGTGGCTCCACATTTGCCGGATACGAGGTCGAGAGCGTCGTCGGCGCCGGCGGGATCGGGATCCTCTACCGCGCCCGGCAGGTGCGTCTGGACCGGCCCGTCGCCCTCAAACTGGTCGAGCCCGAAGTGGCCCGTGACCCCCTGATTCGGGAGCGCCTGCGCCGGGAGGCGAGAATGGTGGCCGCGCTCGATCACCCCAACGTGGTCCCGCTGTACGCGGCCGGCGAGGAGGACGGAACCGTCTACATCGTCACGCGGTGGGTGGAGGGCACCGAGCTCGGCCGCCTGATCCACGACGACGGTCCCTTGGAGCCGGGGCGGGCGGCGCGGACCGCCGCTCAGATCGCCGCCGCGCTGGAGGTGGCCCACGCGAAGGGCCTCGTTCACCGGGATGTCAAGCCCTCCAACGTGATCCTGACCTCCGAAGATCACGTCTACCTCACGGACTTCGGGCTGGCCAAGCGGGCTGACACGGCTGCCGGGCTGACGGCGGTGGATCAGATGCTGGGCACCGTCGACTATGTGGCGCCGGAGCAGATCGAGGGCAGCGAGCCCGACGCGCGGGGCGACGTCTATGCCCTCGGTTGCGTGCTCTTCGAGACCCTGATGGGCGATGCCCCCTTCGCCGGTCAGAAGGGCGGGATGGCCAAGATGTGGGCCCAGGTCAACGCCGACCCGCCGTCGGTGCGCGAGCGGCGGCCCGACGTATCCCCGGCGCTCGAGGACGTGATCCGGCGCGCGATGGCCAAGGCGCCCGAGGCCCGTCCGTCGGCGGGAGCTTTCCGGAAGCTGGTGCTCGCGGCGGTCGGCGAGGCACCCTGAGGCAGCGAACGCTTGGTCCTCAGGTACAGGTGGGGTCGAGCAGCTTGGTGGTGAGCAGGATTCGGCCCAGCGCCACCCAGGCGGCGCCGTAGTAGGTCGGCGTATGCTGATCGAGGGCCTCGGCCTCGTCGAGCAGGCCGTCTCGGGCCGCCGTTTGCCCGGCGGCATCGGCGGCCCCGGCCGCGGCCACGAGCACGACCGGATGCAGGGTGTGACCGATCGGCCGTCCGAACAGGTCGTGCTCGACCGGCAACCTGGTGGGGTCTTGACCCTCGAAGACCGGCCATGCCCGGGCGGCGATCAGCCGGCCGGCCGGGTTCGGATCCTCGGCCATCCGGACCAGCGTGCGCACCGCATCGAAGCCGAACCGCGCCGGCGACTGCGCGGCGCTCGGCGAGCCGATGGGCACGGGCTTGTCACCCTCGAGCCTCGCCCAGTCCGGCGGCAGTCTCCCCGTCGCCGGCATCAACTTGCTCGTGATCGAGCGCGAACTCGCCGCCAGGCCGGCCCATTGGCTGTCACCAGAGGCGGCGTGCAGCGCCGCGTACGAAGCGGGCGAGAAGTAGCTGGGGTTCACCGTGACCGGCGGCGGGCTGATCGCCCAGGGACCGGCCGTGAGCACCGGGGCGCCCTGGAACGAGGCAGAGCCCACCTCCACCTGCAGGATCGACGTCCCCAGGGCGAGCGCCTCCTGCCGCAGCGCGGGGCGGTGAAAGCGGCAACCGGCGACGAGCAGCGCGCGGCTCGCGTCCAGGTCCGCGTCGGACGCCGCCTGGGGATCTTGCACGTGACCGTGAGCCCAGAGGAACGAGATCAGCCCGTCAGGGCGGCGGAGATTGTTCTTCGTCCACCCCCAGATGGCATCGAAGCGCTTCGCGTCGCCGATGGCGGCTGCCAGAAGCATCCCGTAGGCCTGTCCCTCGCCGACGGTATCGCCCCCCTGGTCGAGCCGCGAGACGCGTCCGTCGGAGGTGGCGTAGCGGTTGAGGAAGTGCTGGGCGGCGGCGACCGCCCGGTCCTGGAGCACAGCCTGGGGCTGGGCTGTGGAGCTGTGCGGCGTGGACCCTGACCCGCCGCAGCCGGCGAGGAAGCCCAGCGCGACCCCTCCCAGCGCGATCGCTGCGACGACCAGGGCCACCTCTCGCACGGGCCGTCTCACGCTGCCACCTCGGCAGGCTCGAGGGACCCGGGCGCCGCAGCCGGGGGTTTCTCGAGCGCCGCCCAGCATCCGGTCATCAGGATCGAGACGTGGACGGCGGCGAAGGAGACGTTGTTGATCGTGGCGGCGTCCGGATTGGTGACGAGGCCGTAGATGCTAGCCGCGACCAAGATCCCCACGGCCACCAGCGCGGGCATCACCGCCGCTGGCTGGCGGGCCTCGGCGCCCTTCTTCGGGGTGACAACGAATGAGCCCTTCTTGCGCAGCACGGTGTAGATCGTGGACAGCACGTGGATCCAGAAGTTGGCCGCCGACAGCGCAAACGCCGCGAACGTGTACGAGCCCGCACCGGCAATCGCCGCCATCGTCAGCGCCACGGCGTAATACGGCACGAAGTGCAGCAGGAACACGGGTGCGTCGATGCCGCCGATGGGCTGGCCGCCGCCGAGCAGGCGCACAACCGGGAAGCTCATGTAGATGAGAACGGTCCACCCGGAGAGAAAGTACAGGCCCGAGAGCAGGTACTGCGCCTTCAGGCGCAGGGGCAGCCGTGCGCGGAGCGCGCGCGGGATGCCCGAGAGACAGCCCCTGGCCCAGCGCTGCTGCTGGGAGACGTAGGCGGCGGTGTCCTCGGGGCCGAGGCCGCGCGCCAGCACATCCGGCACGTACGCTGAGCTCCAGCCGCGCTCGTGCAGGTGGATCGAGAGCTCGAAGTCCTCGGTGAGCGAGTTCGTCGGGAAGCCGCCCACGCTCTCGAACGCCTCCCGCCGGAACAACACGTTGGTGCCGCAGCAGAAGACCGCGTCGAGCCCATCCTTGCCGCGAGCGATGGCCCCGAAGAACAGTGCCTGCTGAGCCCAGGACGCCGCCGCGATGCGGTTGTGCTCGGTGTTGGCGTAGTACTGGGGCGTCTGAACGAACGCGATCTTGGGATCGTCCATCCACCCGAGGGTGGCCTCGAGGAAGGCCGGATCCGCGACGTGGTCGGAATCGAAGACGGCGATGAACGGGGCGTCGGTCTTCGTCAGGGCATGGTTGATGTTGCCCGCCTTGGCGCCGGTGTGCTCGGGCCGGCGGATGTAGCCCACGCCGTAGCGAGCGGCGAGGTCGCGCATGGCGTCGTCGTTGCCATCGTCCAGCACATGGACCCTCACCTCCGCGCCCCGCAGTCCCACGGCGGCGGCCACCGTCAGGTCGACGATGTCCGGCGGCTCCTTGTAGACGGGGATGAAGACGTCGACGGCCACCCGCTGGCTCGGTGCCTTCCTTTCCCGCACCCGCTCATTGGCGACGGTCCACCAGAACCCGAGCGCCTGCATCAGGTTGAACAGCTCCGCGGTGATCAGGATCGCGTACAGGTACGGAGTGCCGACACGGTCCGGGTTGAGCAGCCAGCCGAAGTACCACACGGCGCAGGGCACCCCGAGCAGGATCAGGATGCGCACCCGGCGGCGCACGCTCCACGTGCTCGGGACGGGCTGCCACGTCACCCTGCGAAGACGGACGTCCCAGGGCCGACTGCTCATTGGAACTCCCAGACGATCGTTTGCGGGGTCGTCGAGCGGCGGACGAGCTTACGGAAGAACGAGAGCTGTCCGACCACCTTGTTCGTCTCGTTGAAGAACGCCTTGTTGCCCTGGAACGACGCCAGGACGAACACGGGGCTTCCCTCCCTCTGTGCCGACACTGCTTGAGAGAGAGGCTGACTGCGAAGGCCGGGGGCGTAGTACTCGAGCACGTAGCGCATATCGGACGGCTCGAACAGAACCAGGC
>JADGPN010000106.1 GCA_017882465.1 Solirubrobacteraceae bacterium | reverse complement strand
GTTCGCCCGCGCCGTGCAGCTCGGCTCCTGGCTGGGGCTGGTGCCCTCCCGTCAGCAGTCCGGCGAATCAGACACGCACGGGTCGATCACCAAGACCGGTTCCAGGTACGCGAGGCGAATCCTGGTCGAGGCGGCCTGGCTCGGCCAGCGTGCGGCCGATCCGGGGCGCGAACGCAACAAGCCCGGCAACGTGATCACCGTCGCGTGCGCCCGCGAACTGTCCTGCTTCCTCTGGGCCGCCGCCACCGCCCCATAACCCAAACAGACAGCCTCCCGCTCGGGCGGGGAGGCGCCGGGCCCCGAAGTCCGCCGGCAACCGGAGGAGCATGAACGCTGCGCGCTTGACAAACGTCCCTCCATAATGAGCGTTCCCGTCCATGGAAGTCGAGGAAGCGATCCGCAGCCGCCGCACGCACAAGGCGTTCGCGCCCGATCCGGTGCCGCGCGAGCTGCTCGACGAGCTGCTGGAGCTGGCCCGGTGGGCGCCGAACCATCACCTGACCAACCCGTGGCGGTTCCGCGTTCTGGGGCCGCAGGCGCTGGCCGCGTTGAAACGGAGCGCGGGGCCTGAGGCAGCGGCCAAGCTCGATCGGGCGCCCACGCTGGTGGTGGCGACGGTGCTCCGCTCCGAGGATCCGGTGCAGGACGAGGAGGATCTGTGCGCCACGGCGTGTGCCACCTATGCGGTTCTGCTCACCGCTCATGCCCGCGGCCTCGCCGGCTACTGGCGCACGCCGGCGGTGCTGCGATCCGATTCCGGCCGCGACGCGCTCGGGATCCCGATGCAGGAGCGCTTCGTCGCCCTGATCCACCTCGGCTGGCCGCGGCAGCAGAAGGCGGCACCCGAGCGCGCCCCGGCCACCGACGTGGTCGAATACCTGGGCTAGAGTGCCCCGATTCAATGATGCGTCGCCATTCGAGTGGCCCCCGGCCGTGAGTTCTCTGATCTACCGCGAACGCCCAGCCTCGGGCGGCGTCCCCGAGGGCCTCCTCGTCCTCCATCACGGCCGCGGCGCCGACGAGAACGATCTGCTCCCGCTCGCGGACGTATTCGATCCCCGGCGGCGGCTGCACGTGGTCACCCCTCGGGCGCCGCTCCAGCTGCCCGGTTCGCCCGGATACCACTGGTACCTGGTCCCGCGGGTCGGGTACCCCGACTCCTCGACGTTTCACGCCGCCTACCGCGCGCTCGCGGAGCTGCACGACGAGCTGTGGGAGCGGACCGGAGTCTCCTCCCAGCAGACGGTCCTCGGCGGCTTCTCGATGGGCACCGTGATGAGCTACTCGCTCGGGCTCGGCGGTGACCGGCCCGCCCCGGCCGGCGTCCTCGCCTTCTCCGGCTTCATCCCGACCGTCGACGGATGGCAGCCCGAGCTCGCCGCCGGCGCGCGGGCGTTCATCGCTCACGGGCGTCGTGACCCGGTGATCGCGGTCGAGTTCGCCCGTCGTGCTCGGGACCAGCTCGAGGCCGCGGAGCTCGAGGTCGAGTACCACGAGTCCGACGCCGGGCACCACATCGATCCCGCCCACGTGCCGGCGGCGATCAGCTGGCTGCAGTCGACGCTGGCGCCGAGCCGGGACTGACTGCCTCGGGCCGCTCGCGGCGATCTCGACTAGCGGAAGACGATCAGCGCCGCTCGGGGCGGCCCGCACGGACCGACCTGGGCGCGGAGCCGGACGCCGAACGTCGCTCCGGGACGCACGAACACGCCCGTCGTGGTCGTGGCGCCGCCGGCGGATTGCGTGATCGCAGCCGCCAGCCCCGCGGGACCCTGAGCCTCGGCGTCGGCGGGCACTAACAGGTCGGTGACCCGACGTTCGACCGCATCGTCCCCGCTCACGGCGAGCAGCTGCTCGGCCGCCGGGGACATCGATTGCACGCTCAGCGACGAGTCCACGATCACGAAAGCCTCGTTCGGCACGGGCGCAGCGTCAGCCGGCGCCTGCTGCATCAGGCCGACGCCGCAGCTCTCACAGACGCGCTGCTGGTGCGGGGCGGGCACAGCGCGGACCGGAGGGGCGGCGCAGTGGCCGCAGAACCAGCTCCACGAGAACGTTTCCTCGTGGATGGCCGGGCTGACCAGCTGCAGGTGGCGTCGCCTGTCGTCTGGCGTCACACGCAAAGTATGCGGCATCGCGATGACGGCATCGTTTCCGTACCGTTTACATGACGTCACCGGGCTTGTTCAGGGATCGCCCCGCGGCCCGGCAGAGCTCGCCAGCCGCGCTCGTGCGGCGCCTCGGCGGATGTCTCGCATCGCTCCTGCGCCGCCGTCCGTCAGCGGGTGGTGATCAGGTAAGTGCCGCCGATCACCAGCGCCACGCCGAGCATCCGCTGCCATGAGATCCCGACCTCGTCGAGCCCGAGCACGCCGAGATGGTCGGCGATCACCGACACGATCAGCTGCGCGGTCACGAGCACCGCGGTCACGCCGCCGGCCCCGAGCGATCGGACGGTGATCAGCGAGATGGTCACCACCGCCGCCCCCGCGATCCCGCCGATCACGTGCTCGGGCTTGAAGTGGCTGATCCCGGCCAGCCGGGCCGGATGCCCGACCGTCAGGAGCAGCACCGACACGATCACGGTCGAGATCGTGAGGCTGATGAGCGCCGCCCCCAGGTCGCCGACGTACTGCGAGAGCTCAGCGTTGGCGGGCGGCTGCAGCGCGACGAGACCACCCACCGCGAGCGTGCAGATCAGCGCGGCCACGCGGTCCATTGGCCGTCGGTTCCCCGTCAGGCCGCGACTTCCTCCCTCGCCGCGGCCTTCTACGATCAACGCTCGCTCACCCCAAGGAGACGCCCTGCGCAATGACCACAGCACCGACGACCCTCGACGCCGCTGCCGCTGAACCCACCCTTCGCGAAGTCGTCGAGGCCCTCGCGCCACTGGAGCGCCGCGCCGGCTCGCCCGGAGAGGAGCAGGCGGCGCGCTGGCTCGCCTCGCGTCTGGAGCACGCCGGGTGCCGGAACCCCGAGGTGCAGGAGGAGCCGTTCCGCGACGGCTATGCGCGCGTTATCGGCGCCCTCGCCGCGGCCGGGGCGATCACCGGCCTCGCCGCCCTGGGCCGTCGCACGCGCAAGCCCGCCGCCGCCGCGGCCGCCGCGGTCACCGCTGCGATCGCCGACGACATCTCCAACGGCCCGCGCCTGTTCCGGCGCGCCACCACCCAGCCGAAGCCGACCTGGAACGTGATCGCCGATTGCGGCGACGCGACTTCGGATCGGACCCTGGTCGTGCTCGCCCACCACGATGCCGCGCCAACCGGGATCATCTTCGACGATCGGGTCCAGGTCTGGCTCGGCGAGCGGTTCCCGGGAATCATCGAGCGGATCGACACGTCACTGCCGCTGTGGTGGGCCATGCTGAGCGCGCCGGCGCTGGTGGCGATCGGCGCATCGCGCGGCAAGCGGGGACTCGTGGGCGCCGGGCTGGCCGGCTCCGTCCTCGGCACGGCCGTGTTCGCCGACGTGGACCGCAGCCCCTGCGCGCCGGGCGCGAACGACAACCTGACCGCCGTCGCCGTCCTGGTCGCGCTCGCCGACTGCCTCCGCGAGCAGCCGCTGGAGGACCTCAGGGTGATGCTCGTCTCCTGCGGCGCCGAGGAGGTGCTCCAGGGCGGCATCCACGGCTTCGGCGCCCGACATTTCCCGCAGCTGAACCGCGATCGCACCTGGTTCCTGAATCTCGAGACGGTGGGCTCGCCACGTCTGATCATGCTCGAGGGCGAAGGGCCGGTGGTGATGGAGGACTACCACGACCGCAGCTTCCGGGACCTGGTCGCGCGCGCCGCCGATGACGCCGGGGTGCCATTGCGACGAGGCATGCGCTCACGGAATTCGACCGACGCCGTGATCCCGAGCCGGGCCGGCTACCCCACGGCGACGATCACATCGATGGATCGCTACAAGGCGCTGTCGAACTACCACAAGATGACCGACACGCCGGAGAACGTCGACTACCGGACCGTCATACAGGCGCTGGCCCTGACCGAGGCCCTCGCCCGCGAGCTCGCTCGCAACCCCTGGTTCGGGCGCTGAGGCGGCTCCCGCGCGCAGCGGCCCTGGGGCGTCACCGCGACGCAATCTACGATTTCGCATAGTACTAGCTACTGTCGTAGTTATCGTGAGCGGTTCGACCAGGAAGGCTGGAGGCAATGGCTGGATTGCGAAGGCATCGCAGGAGCGGAGCGGACTCCGCCGAGGAGCGGCACATTCCCGGCGCGTTCGAGGGCGAGACGCTCACCCGCCGGCGGTTCATGACCGCCGGCGCCGGAACCGCCGGAGCGATTGCGGCAGCCTCGTTCACGCTGCCGGCGCTGGGCTCCGCCCTCGGACCCGTATTCGATCGCCCCGCCTCCAGCTGGCAGGACATCGGGCCCCTGGCGCGCTTCAGCGAGTCGGACTACGTACCGGTGGCGATCACGATCGAGCCCGGGATCGGCGAAGCCGATCGCTCGACTGCGTACGTCCGTCGTCACAGCCTGGCCGTTGACGGGCCGCTGAAGGACCGGTACGACCGCGTGATCGCGATCTCGTCCAGGTGCGCGCACGTCGGCTGTCCGGTCCGCTACGCGGCTTCCGCCAGGAGTTTCATCTGCCCCTGCCACGGAGGGGTGTACGACTTCCGGGGGCTCCGGGTCGGCGGCCCGCCGCCGCGTCCACTCGACCGCTTCTACACGCTGGTGCGGGCCGGACGCGTGCTTCTGGGATCGCGCTTCAGTGTCAACTCGGAGCTGAGACGCTTCTCGCCTCGCGACCCTGGAGAGCCGCTGGAGGGAATCGGGCAGTTCCGCTATCCGGGCCGATTCTCCACGTCCCCCGCGCCACCAGGCGCCAAGCCGTGAGGCGCCGCGCATTGCCGCGGTTCGAGCGCAAGCACGCCGGCTTGGCGCTACCGGGTCCAGTTGGGATCGGCGCCGTGCGAGATCAGCACCTTGGCGTGACCGCCTCCGAACGGCAGCGTCTCGACTTTGCCGTGAGAGGGAACGTCCTGGAAGGCGCCCTGATCGACGAGCACCGTGGATCCGTCGCTGGAGATTCCGGCGGCGTCCAGGGCCTGCCCGCCGATCGTCAGCTGGCGCAGGGCATGGGTCGAGGGCACGAGCGCCCAGGTCTGACTCGTGTCCTGGCCCTGATAGCTGGTCAGCAGATGCCGGCCGTTCGCCGACCAGGCGATCGGCATCAGCCCGTCGAGCAGGGTCGGCACCACCATCTGCGTGATCTGGGTCTTGTGGGTCCCGTCCGGGCGCATCAGCCAGATCTGGTAGACGGGCGCGTCGTTGGGCCGCAGGGTCTGATGGTCATAGGCGATCCAGTCGCGCCCCCACACCGGATTGAGGTTGACCGCGTCATAGCTGATCCTCTTGCGCCCGGTCCCGTTCGGCGCGGCGGTGTAGATGTCGACCGGGCCCGCCGGGTTGCCGATCCACGCCCGGGCGTAGGCGATCCGGTCCGGTGGGCGCGGGGCGAAGCTCGCGCCCGCGATCTCGCCGTAGTCGACCATGTTCACCGCGCCGGTCCGGAGGTCCACCGTGGCCAGGCCCGCAAGCGGGTCACCGTCACTGACAACGCTGTACAGCTCGACCGCGAGGTAGCGGGAGTCCGGGGACCAGGAGGCCGCAGTCGCGCTCAGCAGGGTGACGTCGAAGTACACCCGGGGAGGCCCGCCACTGACCGGGTAGATCGCCAGCGCGTGACCCGTGGCGCCGAGCCATGAGGCCGCCACGAACTGACCGTTGGGCGACAGCAGCGGCGCGATCCCCGACCCCACTCGCCGACGGTGCGTGCCGTCGGCGTTGGCGATCCAGATCGCGTTGTCGCCGCTGACGCCGCCGGTGGCGTAGGCGATCCTGACCACGGCCTTGGCCTTGGCCTTGGCCTTGGGCTTGGCCTTGGCCTTGGGCTTGGCCTTGGCCTTGGGCTTGGTTTTGGGCTTGGCCTTGGGCTTGGCGTGCGTGCCGGGTCTCGAGTGCCCCTTCGCAGCGGCCCAGGCGGCGGGCGCGAGCGTGGAGACCGAGAGCAGGCCGAGGACCGTGATCGCGGCCGCGAGGACACTCCTTCTCGGGCTCATCGGCTCCTAACCCTAGTCGGATAGGCTCGCCGAGTGCCTCTCGTCGCCGAGCTCGACCTACCGACGTTCGACCACACCGACCCCGCCCTCAGCGGTTCCGGATACCGGGCGGCGATGGCCGGCCTGAGCGGATACGACGGCTGGCTGGCCGCGGGGCCGTTCGGCTCCATCGTCCTCGACCGCGAGTCCGGCGAGTTCTTCCTGCGCACCAAGGACGCTGTGTTTCCGGGTCTCACCATCGGTCAGCTGTTCGGGATCGACGATGGCCCGCTGCATCAGGAGATCGTCAACAACATCATCAACATCAACGGGGACGACCACCGGCGCCTGCGCAACCTCGTGAACCCGGCGCTCACGCCCCGAGCGGTGGACCGCTACCGGCTGGTGATGCGCGAGTTCCTCGCCCAGTTGCTGAGCGCGGTTCCGGCCGGCGGTCGCTGCGATTTCGTCGAGGCCTTCGCGAAGCCCTATCCGTCGCTGACCATCGCGGCCGTGATGGGCGCTCCCCTCGCGGACGCGCCCCGGCTGCACCACTGGTCCAACTGGATCCAGCGTCAGTTCGACGCCACCAGCCTGATGAGCGAGCGCGAGCTGATCGAACAGGCCGTCACCGAGTTCTACGACTACGCCGATCGGCTGATCGCCAACCGCCGCCGGACACCTGGCGACGACCTGATCTCGGCGCTGATCCAGGCCGTCCACGAGGGCGATCGTCTCAACGACGCCGAGCTTCGTGACCTCGTGCTCAACATCCTGGTCGGCGGCGTCGACACCAGCCAGAGCCAGCTCGCCCATGCGGTCCGGTTGCTGGCCGAGCGCCCGGGCCAGTGGGAGCTGTTGCGGTCCGACCCGGTGACCTACGCGCCGAGGGTCGTCGAGGAGACGATCCGCTTCGAGCCCATCACCCCCTTCACGGCGCGGATCACCGTGACCGAGATCGAGCACCGCGGCGTCACCTTCCCGGCCGGATCGATCCTGCTGATCTCGGCCTGGCACGCGAACCGGGAGCCCCCTGATGAGTTCGACATCACCGCCCAGCGCAGCGGCCGCGTGCTCACCTTCGGCGCCGGAATCCACTACTGCGTCGGCGCCAACCTGGCCCGCGCGGAGATGCAGGAGGGGATCGCCTTCCTCGCCCAGCGAGTGGAGTCGATCGAGCTCGACGGCGAGCCGGACTACGGGACGCCCTCGGGCATCTACGGCCTCGAGTCGCTGCCGGTCAGGCTGGGGTTCTAGCCAGGCGGGGGGTGCTCGCGGCGGCCCGGCGCGCGCGCTGGGTGCGAGGTCAGCGGCAACGCCCGCGCCCGCGCCGCGTCAGAGCGCCCACCCGTCAGCGCCCACCCGTCAGCGCCCAGCGCCCCGCCACAGCGCATCGTCCCCGAGCGGGATACGCTCCGCCCGCCCCTCGGACACCAGCTCGAGCAGCGCGGCCTCGGCCGCCGTGCGATCGCGGGCGTCGTTGCCCGAGGTGAGCAGGGCCGCCACCTCCTGGGTGGTCAGGCCGTCCGGGAAGCGCTCGAGCAACGGCGCCGGGGTCTCCGGCGCCGGCCGGCGCTCGAGCGTGGGATCGAGATTGGCGATCAGGACGTCATAGGCCTCGACCGGCTGGAACCCACCAGCGACCCGGCGCTGTCCGTCGCGCTCGAACACCACCGAGGGGGCCGTGAACCGCACCGCTCCGTCGGTCGACGCGGTCTTTCCCTGCCGCTCCGCCGGTGATCCCGCGGCGGTCCTCGCCTCGGCGCGATCGCGCTCGTAGGACTCGGTGACCTCGGGTGAGTCGAGCAGCGCGACGATCCGATTCGCGTCGAGGCCCTCGACGCCGGTCAGCACCGCCATCAGCTGCTCGTCGTCCTCGAGCACCAGCGGGGTGGTGAAGTTGGCCAGCTGCAGGGCGCGCAACGCGCGCCATTCGGAGCCCGGGTCGATGAGTCGTGCCGCGACCACCGCACGGCAGGCCCTTGCGGTGGCGCTGATCCGCGGCTTCGGCGCCGGGGAAAACGGCATGCCGTAGCGCCGGAAGTTGAGCTGGCCCAGCGCGCCGAGCAGAGGCGTGTACCCGCGGGCGACATATTGCGAGGCGTCCTCGGTGAGGCCGATCAGCACCAGCCGCCAGTCGAGCTGGGACCCGTAGCGCCACTCGATCACCCGCAGCTCCGGAATCTCGGAGTAGGCCCACGGGCAGGCCGGGTCGTTGTACAGATTTGTCGCGATGCTCACCGCACGGAAGCTTGTATCACGTGCGTGAACCGGGCCCGGACGTGCGCGAACCGGGCCCGGGATTGACGCAAGGGATGTCGATGACTGGGCCGTGTCCTCGGCCAGCACCCACCGGCCACCCCTCTCGCTGGCACCGAATCGCCGCATCGAGACACTAGGCCTGCTGCAGCGCGGTATCGAGGCGGTCGAGCAGCGCCCCCTGCGCAGCGATGATCCGCTCGCGGGCCTCGGCGGGCCCGAACCACTCGGCGCGGTCGATCTCAGGGAACTCGGCCATGCGCCCCGAGCGCGGAGGCCACTGCAGCGTGAACGTGTTGCTGGCGACCGCCGTGACGTCGAGGTCGCCCTCGAACCCCCAGGCGCGCACGACTTTGCCGGACCGCTGGCGGATCTCGCCGAGGTCGATCGGCGCACCGTCCGGCGGGGCCACCCCGAGCTCCTCGGCGAACTCGCGCCGCGCGGCGGCCAGCGCCTCCTCCCCGGGTTCGTACTCGCCCTTCGGGATCGACCACACGCCGGCATCCTTGCGCGCCCACAGCGGGCCGCCCGGATGCACCAGCAGCACCTCGAGCGGGGCGCCGTGGCCGGCCCGGCGGTACAGCAGGATGCCCGCGCTGCGCCCCCGCGAGGCCATCAGCCCGCGATCCCGCGCTGCACGTCCACGATCAGGAGGGCTGTCGGTGCGGGTTCGATCCGGGCATCGTAGATCGAGCCCCGCTCCCGGGCACCGCGCATCGAGCCGCGACAGCCCGTCAGTTCGACCCGATCGCGGTGTTCTAGCCTAGCCTCTGGGGCTCGCCCATGGAGGCCGAGCCCCGGGAAGCTGCCACTGAGCCTCGGCGTCTACGATTGAACAGGACCGGGGTGAGTCCACCGCCGTCCGCGCGGACTCGTTTTGTCAGGGATCTGTCAACGACGATCCCGAAAATCCGGCGCACCCCACGACCCTAGGACCGCATTCGCATGAGAGCAATGGCCAAGTTCTGTTTCACCCACCGGCGCTGGGTCCTGCTCGTGTGGGTCGTGGCCCTGGTCGGCGTGATCGCGCTCGAGTCGGGCACCGGCAGCGCGTATAAGGACAACTTCAACCTGTCGGGCACGCAGAGCTTCGACGCCGTGAACCTGCTTCAGCGCAACGCGCCCAAGGCGTCCGGGGACCGTGACCAGATCGTGATCGCGGTCAAGGACGGCAAGGTCACCGACCCCGCGGTGCGCTCCCAGGTCGAGGCGCTGCTGGGCAAGGTCTCGGCGCTGCCGAATGTCAGCTCCGTCTCCTCGCCCTACGGTCCGCTGGGAGCGAAGCAGATCTCGCCGGATGGCCGGATCGCCTACGCCGCCGTCCAGTTCGATGTGCTGGCGAACAAGCTGAGCAACGCCCAGGCCAAGCAGTTCGTCCACACCGTCACTTCGAACAGCGGCAACGGCGTGGAGTTCGAGGTGGAGGGCCAGGTGGCTCGCCAGGGGGGCAACAACGGCGCCGGCGGCACCGGGATCGGCGCCCTGGCGGCCCTGGTCGTGCTGTTCCTCGTCTTCGGCACGGTGCTGGCGGCGGTCCTGCCACTGCTGACCGCCGGCTTTGCGCTCGGCGTGGCCATCTCGGTCATCGGCCTGCTCTCGCACGTGATCGACATGGCCTCGTTCAGCTCGCAGCTGTCGCTCCTGATCGGCCTCGGCGTCGGCGTCGACTACGCGCTGTTCATCGTCACCCGCTACCGGCAGGGTCTGCTGCGCGGGCTGAGCGGCGAGGAGGCGGTGGTGCAGTCGCTCGACACGTCGGGCCGGGCGGTGATGTTCGCCGGCATCATCGTGTGCATCGCGATGCTGGGCATGTTCGCGCTCGGGGTCAGCTTCCTCTACGGGGTCGCGGTGGCGGCCTCGGTCGCCGTCTTCTTCACGGTCATCGCCTCGCTCACGCTGCTGCCGGCGATGCTGGGCTTTTTCGGCACCAAGGTGCTCCGCCGCCGTGACCGCAGGGCCCTCAAGGAAGGGCAGCTGCGCACCACCGACGAGTCGCCGGCGTGGGCGAGCTGGAGCGACCGGCTGGCGGCCCGTCCGTGGCTGTTCGCCGCCGGCGCGACGCTGATCATGCTGGTGCTGGCGATCCCGTTCCTGTCGATGCGGCTCGGCTCGGCCGATGCCGGCAGCGACCCCTCGGGCTCGACCACGCGCAAGGCCTACGACCTGCTCGCCCAGGGCTTCGGCCCCGGCTACAACGGGCCGCTGCAGCTGGTGGCGCAGATCGACTCGCCGACGCAGAAGGCTGAGTTCATCCGCGTGCAGCAGGCCGTCGCCGGCACTCCGGGCGTCGTCGGCGCCACCGCCCCGGTATTCGTCCGCGGAACCGACGGCCGGCCCGGGGTGGCGCTGGCGAACATCATCCCCAAGGGCTCGCCTCAGGACCAGTCGACCGCCGACCTGCTCCACACGGTTCGCAACCAGGTGGTCCCAGCGGCCACCCGCGGGACCGATCTCAAGGTCCTGACCGGCGGGCAGACGGCGATCTTCGATGACTTCAGCCACGTCCTGTCGGCCAAGCTGCCGCTGTTCATCGGCGTCGTGGTGCTGCTCAGCTTCCTGCTGCTGATGTGCGTCTTCCGCAGCCTGCTGATCCCGGTGATCGCGGCGGTGATGAACCTGCTCTCCGCGGCGGCGGCGTTCGGCGTCGTGACCGCCGTGTTCCAGAACGGCTGGGGGTCGTCGCTGCTCGGGATCGACAAGACCGGCCCGATCGAGGCCTTCCTGCCGGTGATGATGTTCGCGATCCTGTTCGGCCTCTCGATGGACTACGAGGTGTTCCTGGTCACCCGCATCTACGAGGAATGGCACCGCCGCGGCGACAACCGCGAGGCGGTCAAGCACGGCCTCGCCGCCACCGGGCGCACGATCACCGCCGCCGCGGCGATCATGATCCTCGTGTTCGCCGCGTTCATCCTCGGCGGCGAGCGGATCATCGACCTGTTCGGTGTCGGGCTGGCCAGCGCGGTCCTGATCGACGCACTGGTTGTCCGGTCGGTGCTGGTGCCCAGCGTGATGCTGATCGTCGGGAACGCCAACTGGTGGCTGCCGGCCTGGCTCGAGCGGATCCTCCCGCACTTCAACGTCGAGGGCAGCGTCGAGGCCATGCCTGCGCCGGACGACGCCCGGCGGCCGGCGGAGCCCGTACCCGCACCGGCGCGCTGATCGCTACACGGGCTCCTCGGCCACGTCGCGGGCAACCAGCGCCGCGTACATGCCCCGGCGCTCGAGCAGCTCCTCGTGCGTGCCGCGCTCGACCAGCAGCCCACGGTCGAGCACCACGATCTGATCGGCGTCGCGCACGGTCGAGAGGCGATGTGCGATCGTGATCGTCGTGCGCCCCTCGGACAGCCGCTCGAGCTCGGCCTGGACCGCCGCCTCAGTCTGCGTGTCCAGCGAGCTCGTGGCCTCGTCGAGGACCAGCACCGGCGGGTTTCTGAGGATCGTCCGCGCGATCGCCATCCGCTGCTTCTCGCCGCCTGAGAAGCGGTAGCCGCGCTCGCCCACAACGGTGTCGTAGCCCTCGGGCAGCGACGCGATCAGGTCGTGGACCCGCGCTGTCCGAGCGGCGTCCTCGATCTCCTCATCGGTCGCCTCCGGCCGCGCGAAGCGCAGGTTCTCGCGCACGGTGGCGTGGAACAGATACGTCTCCTGCGAGACCACCCCCACCGTGGCGGCCAGCGAGGCCAGGCTCGCGTCGCGCACGTCGACACCGTCGATCGTGACCCGGCCGGATTGGGGCTCGTACAGCCGTGCGACCAGGTAGCCGAGGGTCGTCTTGCCGGCCCCCGTCTCCCCCACCACCGCGGTGCGCGTTCCGGCCGGCACCACCAGGTCGACGTCGTGAAGGGTCCAGGGGGAGTCCTCCGTCTCTCCATAGCGGAACGAGACCCGCTCGAACCTGACCTCGCCCAGCAGCTCCTCGGGCCGCACCTGCACCGGATCCGGCGCCTCGACGATGTCGGTGGGTAGGTCGAGATACTCGAAGATCCGGTCGAACAGGGCCAGCGATGCCTCGATATCGGTCCCGACCGACAGCAGGCTCTGGATCGGGAACAGCAACCGCGTCTGCAGCTGCGTGAACGCCACCAGGGTGCCGATCGAGATCGCGGTGCTGCCGCGGATGAAGCTCTGCCCCGCGATCCAGTACACGAGCGCGGGCTGGATCGCGAACACCATCTGGATCGTGGACATCACCCACCGCCCCGCCATCCGCGAGCGCACCTCGATGTCCGCGATCTGGCTCGAGTCCTCGGCGAAGCGCTCGGCGAGATCGTTCCCCCGGCCCATCGTCTTGCCGAGCATGATCCCGGACACCGAGAGCGACTCGGACACCAGCGCGGAGAGGTCGGCGAGCCTGCCCTGGCGCTCGGTGGTGATCCTCCGTCGCACCTGCCCGACGCGCCGGGTCAGGTACACGAACGGCGGCACGAACACGAGCGACAGAGCCGCCAGGCGCCAGTCCAGGATCACCATCGCGACGATCGTCGCGATCACAGTGGTGGCGTTCTGGGCGATCGAGGTCGCGGTCGT
>JADGPN010000445.1 GCA_017882465.1 Solirubrobacteraceae bacterium | reverse complement strand
GCATCCCCCTCATCAAGGACCCGGTACGTTCGGCCACACGCAAGTTCGCGCAACTCGCGATTGAGATGGACGTCCCCGTCGCCTTTGACGTAAACCTACGCAAACACCTCTGGAAGAGCCTCGACGAATTCCGCGAGGCCATCGAGCCCATCCTCGACCTTGCGACCGTGATAAAGCTCAGCGCAGACGAACTAGCACCAGTGCTCGGAACCGAAGACCCGGAAGAGGGGGCAGGCATGCTCCTAAGCCGCGGCGCCACCCTGGCGCTCGTGAGCCTGGGCCACCATGGGGCGTTCTACGCCACCAAGACCTTCCACGGCACTGCCCCCTCGTTCAAGCCTGAACGAGTCCTCGACGCGACAGGCGCTGGCGACGCGTTTCTCGCGGCGACCCTGGCACACCTCGCCGAGACGCCCGGCTGGCGCGAGCACGAGGCATCCGTACATGAGGCGGTTCGCCGCGGGACCGCCGCGGGCGCACTCGCCTGTGCCGAGTTCGGCGCTATGCGCGGCCTACCCACCAGAGCCAAGCTCGACCAGTTCATCGCCGCTCGCACGCAGTCAAACATCCGATAGGGCACCCGCCGGCACCCGCTTTGGCGCTCCCGAGCCGCGGGCGTCGTCGCCGCGCCTGCATCTTCCTGCGTCGGACGGCATGGAGCGCGCAGCCAAATTGCGTCATGCCTGCTCTTCCCTCGACGAGCGGTAGGCGGCGTCATGGCCGATGTCGCCGCGTAGGACGACAGCCGGCAGCCAGCCGCGGAGCGCCGAGACCGGCGCCTTGCCCAGGCACGAGGCGTGCCACTGGTTGGGCGCCGCACCCACACCACGGCTCTCGCAAATCGCCCATGTGGAGCGGAGGGATCACCGCCGGCACGCTCGGTCATCGAGCAAAGCAGTAACGCCGTCGCGGACCGGGAGCGGCCCCCGGCGCCGGTGGAATCGGACAAACCCGGTTACGCGGGGCCCCGTCGCTGTGGGCTGCCGGGATCGGGCCGGTGCCGGAAGCAGGACCGGTAGCTCGATGCGCACGACCGGCCGTTTGCCTAGGCAAAATGGCTTCGTCCGGCCCACGTCCCGGCCATCGGAACGTCGCCGAAGCGCTCGCAGGCTCTGGGGACGCTCGAGAGGCGAAAGCGATCGCGAGCGAGTTGCGCGGTCTCCGCGCAAGGGCGGCTGGTTGTCAAGCGTGGCCGGATGCTCGTGCTGGCGCCAGTGCAGGACTTATCGGTGGCGGCAATTCGGTCCCGGGCGTTACGCTGGCACACTCACGGTGACCGCTGCGTTCGGCCGACTCCTGCAACATCAGCGCGCAACGCCTCGTCCACCCCGACGGGTTGCTTGAGCGACACGACCACCGACACCAACCCCAAAGCCGAAGCACAAACGCAAGCCGCAGCCGAGACACCGGAGGCGGGTCACGCGTAAGCACGAGCCGGACCTGGGCCGCCGTGCAGGATGCGCCGCCGCCCCACCGGATGGCCCGCGCTACGCGCCGCTCATCGACTCCTGACTGGGCTGCGCGTCCCGGTTCTCGGGGACGAACTGGCTGGCGATGAAAGTCGCGCCCTGCGGATCGGACAAGACGGTCATGCGCACCCACGGCGCATCGAACGGAGCGACCAGCACCTTGCCGCCGAGCTCCGTCGCCTTCTTCGCGATCTCGTCGGCGCCGTCGACCATGAACGTCACGCTCCAGTGGGGCGGTGCTCCAGGCTGGAGCGGCTCGATGCTCGCGACGACGTCCTCGAAGCCCGGGGCGCCCATCTCCGCGATGCGCTGCCGATTGCCCGGCTGGAGCTGCTCGAGGTGGTCGCCGTAGCCCGACAACGCCCAAGCCTGGAAGTTGTCGCCGACGCCGAGCACCCGCCATCCGAACACCGACCCGTAGAACGCCTTCGCCGCCTCGAGGTCACCGGTCGCCAGTCCATTGAAGTTGAGCGCGCCGTGCTCGTTGATGACGCGGGCACCCTTGTGCTGCTTCGGCTCCCAGACGCAGAACACCGCCCCCTCGGGGTCGGTGAACACCGCCATCCGTCCCGCGTCCATCACTTCGAACGGCTTGGTCAGCGTCGCTCCTCCCGCCACCTTGACCTTGGCCGCGGTCTCGTCGGCGCTCTCGACCTGTACGTACGTGTTCCAGACCGCCATCGGCGGCGCGCCCTCCGGCACCGGCCCGATCCCGGCGACGTCGCCGCCGCGGATCCGCGCGATGAAGTACTTGCCCTCCGAGCCGGGCGGCATCACGTCCTCGAACTCCCACCCGAACAGACCGCCGTAGAAGGTGACGGCGGCGTCCGGGTCGGGGTGGGTGGTGTCGATCCAACACGACACGCCGGCGATATAGCCATCTCGCTCTGGCACGTTGCTCCTTCCGGTTGCTGACAGTGGTGCGACCCTACTCGAGGTTTAGGGCAGGATCTGTCCGCAAATCTTCGCGACCATACGATTCGCTGGCGGAAACCTCAAGCCGACCGCTGCAACTGCTCTCGCTGCTCCAAGCGCGCCGCGAATGGTCGTCGCGCGAGGTCGCCGACCGCCTCGGCTGACTCGAGCGCTCCGGCGCGTACTCAGTCAGCTTGTCCAGTTCAGTCCTCGCAGCCGAACGCCGACCACGCGCCGCTGTCAAAGTGCGAGCGCCCTCGTATCCGCGCGGGGCAGGGAAGTCGCCGGCGCGTTCAAGATGCGCGGCGCAGAGCGAAAGGAGGTCTGCGCCACCGTCGCGCCAGCACCCTCCCCGTCCGCTGCTTCAAGAATCGCGTTGGCCGGCGACGCACCGACGAGCCGCACGTCGTCGTCAGCCAGCCGAGTGCAAACCGAGCCACCAGCTCGTCGGCGTCCCGATCCGAGCCCTGAATGGCGTGCACGACAACCAAGCTTCCGTGCAACGCGTCGGCCAACCAATGGTCCGTGTCCAGGACACGCCCAGCCTCCTCAGACTCGTCCACCGCGTAGAGGATCGTGTGAGCTATCGCGACTCCAGTCGCTGCGCACACGGGCGTCACCCGTGCCGGGCGGGTCCCAATGGCCACGCAGTGTACGCGCGCTCCGGCCACGCCCGTGGCTGATCCACAGCACCCTCACCCCGGGGCGGCAGATCCCGCGATCAGCGATCGTTTCGCGAGCTCTTGGCGCGACGACGATCGATCTGCTTACGCAGCGTGTCCCAGCGTGAGCGCCCGCCGTCGAGTAAGGCGTCCCACTCCCGTCTGACCTCGTCGGCCGGTGGACGCTCTCCACGTCGGATGCGCCCCAACTCCTCAAACACCTCTCGCCCTACGGCGGCGGAGGCGACCAAGACGACCATCATTCCGAACAGCGCGGAGATCATCGCCAGGACCGCGCCGATCACGCCGTAGCGCGATGCGTACGAGCTGAACAGGTGCGGCAGATACACCGCCGCGCCCGTTTGGTAGATCGCTAGCATCCCGGCGCCCAGGATCGCGAACGGCGCCAGCCTGCCACGCTCAACCCGTCTCGCGCTCAGAACCCAGCCACTCCAGGCCAGGAAGATTGCCGATGCCGGTAGCAGCACGAGGTTGGTGGCGATCTGCACGCGACCGTGGTCGACGAGGGCGTGAATCCACCAGCTGACCGCGATGTAACACACAAGGCCGCCGATCCAGGCCAGGTCGTTGAGCGTGTTCCGGACGCTCAGCGGCGTGAGCTCCCATGTCTGCTCGAACAGTCGTTGCATGCCGCGCGAAAAGCTCAGCACCGCGACAACCAGCAGTACACCCCCGAGCACGCTGACGTCGGTACCCGCCCCTCCGGCCGGTGAGAGCAGGTCCCTGACCGCCTTGGCCCCTCCGCCGGTCAGCCCATACCGGTTGATGATTGTCTGTGCGGCCTTGCTG
>JADGPN010000444.1 GCA_017882465.1 Solirubrobacteraceae bacterium | reverse complement strand
AGAGACGGTGAGAACTTGCTGTCTGGTGGGCCGGGTCCGCACGGTCTGACCGCTGATGCTGAGGCGTTCGTGGCCGGGGTGCTCGAAGGCCTGCCGGCGTTGCTCGCGGTCGGGGCGCCGAGCGTCGCGAGCTATCTGCGCCTTCTCCCTCAGCGTTGGTCGGGTCCGTATCGCTGCTGGGGAACTGATAACCGTGAGGCCGCGGTGCGGCTTGTCGCCGGGTCGGCCGGGGCCAACGCCGAGGTCAAATGCCTGGATGGGTGCGCTAACCCGTACCTGCTCGTCGGCGCTGTCCTCGCTCTCGGTCTGGACGGCGTAGCACGTGGGCTGCGTCTGCCACGGGAAACCACCGTCGATCCGGCGACGCTCACCGACGACCAGCTGGCCGCCGCCGGGGTGAGCCGGCTTCCGCGTACTCTGGCCGAGGCGCTCGAGCATTTCGGGCGCTGCGAGGTCCTCGCCGAAGCGATGGGCGACGATCTGTTCGGAACCGTCGTTGCGGTGCGCGAGACCGAGATCGCTCAGTTCGCCGAGGCCTCCGAGGAGGACATCATCCGGGCGACCCGCTTTCGCTACTGACCGTGGACTTCGCCCTGGTCGACCATCATTGTCACGCCGTCGCGCGCGGCACGTTGACGCGCCCGGAGTTCGAGGCTTTCCTGACCGAGTCCGACCGCCCGCCGCCCGATGGGTGCTCCGCGTTCGACTCGCTGCTGGGCGTCGCCGTCCGACGCTGGTGCGGGCCTGTGCTCGACCTCGAGGCGGGTGCGGAGCCAGACGCGTACATACGCCGACGCGCGGAGCTCGGTGGTGAGGGGGCCAACCGGCGTCTGCTCACGGCTGCTCACCTCGACGCGCTCCTGATCGACACCGGTCTCGACAGCGACCCGCTGCTGGCGAGCAACGAGCTGGGCCGACTCGCCGGCAGCCGCGCGTACGAAGTGGTGCGGCTGGAATCGGTCGCCGAGGACGTCGCCGCGCGTGGCACCGGCAGCGGTGACTTCGCCGCAGTGTTCTCGGCCGAGCTGCATCGCCGGGCGGCCGGGGCGGTGGCGATCAAGTCAGTCGTCGCCTACCGGCACGGACTGAACTTCGATCCTGGCCGCCCGTCACTCGCCGAAGTCGCGCGTGCCGCCAGCGGGTGGCTCGCACGCGGCCGGGGCCGTCTCGAGGACCCGGTACTCCTTCGTCACCTGCTATGGGAGGGCATCGACACCGGACTCCCGCTGCAGCTCCATACCGGCTTCGGCGATCCCGACCTGGATCTGCACCGCTGCGACCCATCCCTGCTCACACGGTTCCTGCGCGCCTGCGCCGACGCCGGTCCGCCCGTACTGCTCCTTCACTGTTATCCCTACCACCGCCAGGCGGCCTACCTCGCCAACGTCTACCCGCACGTCTACCTGGACATCGGTCTCGCCGTACCTCACGTCGGCCACCGTGCGCCGACGATTCTCGCCGAAGCGCTCGAGCTCGCGCCGTTCCACAAGCTCCTCTTCTCCTCAGACGCCTACGGCTTGGCCGAGCTGTACCACGTGGCCGCGACCGTATTCCGCGCGGCGCTCACCGAGGTCCTAGACCCACTTGGGCTCGCAGTCGCCGAGCGCACCCGCATCGCGGGCATGATCAGCACAGGCAACGCCTCGCGGGTGTACCAACTGCCGGGCACCGCGGCCGATTCCTGAACCAGCGTGAGAGTTGCTCCTATTGAAGGAGGGAGCGTCCGGTCCCCACGCCTAGGCGGCTTCGCGAGGCCGAGTCGAGCGCCGGCTGCCGTTCACCCGAGGCCTCTCACCGCTCTTCGGATTCTGAGCAGCGTCCTCGGGCGCGAGAACGCTGTCGCCCGAGCCCAGGCGGTCACCAATGCTTTCGCGCGGAAGGAGCGGTCGCGGTCGTCTGCCACGCGTCGCGTGCTTGCCACGGATGCGAGCTTCGGCGCAGACTTGGCCAACGCACGCTTTCGCGACTCCGCCGCACCGATCCTGACGCTCGGAATCAACGGCAAGCACGCGTCCGTCATCTGGGTCGGCATACGCGGCAGCCGCCGGGCGTGGCGCACGTCTGCTTTCTGCGAAAGCGCTCGTCAGGATGCCGATGCCGGGTGGACGCTGGCGGCTCTCGCCTTCGCCCAAACTCAGCAGCGTGGTTCCCTTGAGTCGCGCCGGGGCGCGACGATCGCATTCCTCAAGAGCGATCGTCACGACCGGCACGGAGCTGGCGATCGCTACGGCGACGTTACGATGGCCAGATCCGGCCCGGCTGCCGTGGCGGCGGACGATCGCTCCCGGCCGAGCACACCGCGTCGGCTCGCCGGCTCGGACGCGATTGCTTCGCCGGGAAGGCGATCGCCCCGGCGGTCCGTCGCCGCCGGCGCTGGCCGCGACCCGTTGCAGATGAGGTTCCCTACTGAGACGCGAGCCGACCGCGCCCTCGAGTTCCGTTCGGGCGCCAACGCAACATCGCTCAGCCATCGGCTTGCGGACGCGCTCGTGGATCTCGATCAAGTGGATAGCCTGATTTCCACGGACGGGTCGGCAGGCGGGAGGGCACCGCTCGGCGCGCTCGTGTCGCCCACTCGACGACCTCAACAGCGGTGTTCAGCGGTGCGGTCCAGGGCTCGAGTGGCGGCCTTTGCCGCTAGCTCGGTTGTGGCCGCAGGCACGATCTTGCGGGTCGAGGGAAGCGTCTGAGCTGCGCGTGTGTCGCGGAGTCGAGAGACAGTGGGCGCGTCAGGGAGGCCGCTCGGATGCTGGCCGCGCAGTTGCGCGGGCTCAGGACCGCTCGTCGCGCTTGGTTGATGGACACCCCGCGCTTGCCAGATCGCGACGTCAGGCGGCGTGCGGCGCGTCGATGAGCTCGTACTCTCGCTGCAGGTCGGCGAAGGTGATGCCCTGTCTCTTGCGTCCTTCGGGCCGATCGATGAAAGCTTCTACGAGACGGTCGGCTCGATGTATCTGCTTGATCTGGATGGAGAACTCAGGTCCGTGGTGTTTCCACACTTGGCCTATCTGAACGACTTCGCGGATGATGTTGCGTTGCTCTGTTGAGGCTCGGGGCATGTTTGACCTCTTCTTGTCAGCGCGATCGAGAGAGTCGAACTCTCGCCGCTCGGTTGCCCCGAGCGCGGTCGGATGTGTGAGCTAGGGATGGCATCCTCAACGCCGCCACCGGACGGACCAATCGCCATGCTGTCTATGGTCGTTATCGGCACCATGAAGGTCTGTGGTAAGCGAAGAACCCGCCGCCAGCAGTTGTCCGCTGAGCGTCGAACTTGCTGACGGGTCCCGCTCTGGCGCCGCTGCGAACCGACGGACACTGGCGGGTCGGGCAGCAACGCTTATGTCGCTCAGCCAACGGGCCGATGAAGGACAGTAGAAGAGGCGGCAGTTCGGAGACAGCCGCCGAGAGCAACCCCCCGACGCATCGCACCGCCCGGGCTTGCGTCTGACAGCGCTTGGAGACATGACTTCCACCACATCAGAGCGCAGCCGCCGCTCACATACGTCAAAGCACCCGCGTCCATCCCCCGTCCAGTGCGTCATCGTCTACGGCGACGAGCGCGCTCCTCATACCCGCATGTTCCCGGTCCTCGCCGGCGAAACCGTGACGGACCGGGTGTTATGGACGCCGGCGCGTCTGCGCACCGGCGGCGCCTGAACACACCTAGCAACCGAGGAAGCCGCTCCTCGCCAGCCCCTCACGGCGGCGACGCGCCGCCGGGATCGCTCAACGACTCGGACAACGTCAGCGTCGGGTGAGATCAGCGACCCGCACCTGCGTGCCGGGAACAGCGGACTACAGTTGCCCACCAGGAACGAGCGGCGTCGCCAAATGTGCCGCCGATCTGCTCGAGCGTCGGTCT
>JADGPN010000443.1 GCA_017882465.1 Solirubrobacteraceae bacterium | reverse complement strand
CTTGAACACCGACGTCTCGGGACCGAACGGGAACTCCTCCTCGCTTCCAAGAAACGCGAGGCAATGATCACGAAGCTCCTCGGAGGTCATCCTCCATATGGTGACGCGCCGCGCCGATCACCCGTCGCCGATCGGGCAGTCGTTGGTTGCAGGATGCCGACTGTCGAAGGTGGGACAGAACCCGCGCACGCGATCGCCCAGAACGAGCCCGTCCCAGGCGCCCGGCGCAAGATGATCGCCTTCGACGGATAGCGATCACGCGACGGCGACGGCCGGAGCGATCGCTTTGGTTCTCCGACGAGCGCGTGCGGCGCGGAGCGCACTGGCGACGCAGCGTTCATGCCGCGTGTGAGCGGCCGCGGCGAAGCCGCTTAGCTCGGAATGAGCGCCCCGTCGTCGAAGCGGTCGCTGGGGTGTGAGCCCCCCTGCGCTGTGAAAGCGGTCGTCCGTCCGACGCGATGGGTCCGTGAACCGCGATCCTTCCGGAAAATCGAATCGTGCGGAGGTCATCATGAGTAGCAGCGTCGGCGATGAGATTCCGGCGTCATCGGGGGTCGCTCTCGGGGGCACGGCGGCACTGGTGACGGGCGCTTCGAGCGGGATCGGAGCTGCGACGGCGGTCGCGCTCGCGCAGCACGGGGCGCGGGTCGCGCTCGTGGCCCGCCGGAGGGACCGCCTCGATGAGGTTGGGGAGAGAATCCGCGAGCAGGGAGGTGTTGCGCTGGTGCTGGAGGCCGACATCAGCGATCGAAATCAGGCAACCGGTTCGGTCCAGCGCGCGGTCGCGGAGTTCGGACGGCTCGACACGCTGGTCGACAACGCGGGGATCATGCTTCTGGGCCCGGCGCTGGGCAGCCCCGTCGAGGATTGGGAGCGGATGGTCGCCCTCAACGTGATGGGTTCGCTCTACGTCACCCACGCTGCGCTTCCCCACCTTGTGAGCGCCGCTGAGGATTCACCGAGGCAGGTCGCGGATCTGGTCAACATCAGCTCCACGGCTGGGAGAATCGCGCGGCCGGGCGCCGGGGTTTACGCGCTCACGAAGTTCGGGCTGGCCGCGTTCTCAGAATCGCTTCGCCAGGAGTTCATCGCCCGCCGGGTGCGGGTGAGCGTCGTCGAACCGGGCACGGTCGACACAGAGCTGGTCTCGCACGTCCGCGAGGACATCCGGCAGGCGGCCCAGACCCAGGTCGGATCGATCGAGTCTCTGCTCCCCGAGGACATCGCTGAGGCCGTCGTTCACATCGTGACCCGCGACCGGAGGGTCGCCATCAACGAGGTGCTCGTTCGCGCGGCCGAACAGACCTGGTAGCCGACGTTCTTCCTCGGTCGCAAGCCGGGCCGACCGGTCCGTCGCCAAGGCGATCGCTGGAAATCGTTCGGCGCGCGATCGAAAGCGATCACTCGCACGACAGGCTGGTCTGCCGGCGCGGTCCAGATACCCGAAGGCTTGTGGTGGGCGACTCCAACCGTCGGGCGGGCCTACGATCCAGGGTGGTGGAGCTGCATCCCCTGGCCCAGCAGTTCGCATCGGTCGCCGACGCATATGAACGGGGGCGTCCGGAGTACGCGCCGGCGGTGATCGGCGCCATCGCAGCCGAGCTCGGGATCGGACCGGGTGATCGCGTCCTGGACCTCGCTGCGGGAACCGGCAAGCTGACCCGTGCGCTGGTCGCCTACGGGTTCGCGGTGACGGCCGTCGAGCCGCTGGAGCCGCTACGCGTCGTGCTGACCGACAAGGTACCCGCGGCGCACGTGCACGACGGCGTCGCCGAGGCGATCCCGCTCGAGGATCGCTCGGTGGCCGCCGTAATGATCGCTGACGCGTTCCATTGGTTTGACCGCCCGCGGGCACTGAGTGAGATCCGTCGCGTGCTGGCGCGTGGCGGCGGTGTGGCGCTGTTGAACACCGTGCCCGACTGGAGCGGGGCGAGCTGGGCCCACGAGCTGGGCACGCTGGTCACCGACGCGCGACCCGAACACCCCAACTTCGACGGCCGGCCGTGGCAGGAGTTCGTGCGCGAGGCCGATGGCTTCGCAGAGCCGTGGGAGCTTCAGGTGACCACCTACGGGCCGGCCGACCCCGAACGGGTGCTCGCACACATGTCATCAATAAGCTGGATCGTTGGGCTGCGAGAGCCTGAGCGCGCTGACGTGCTCGCGCGCATGCGCGCGATCATCCAGGCCGGCGAGACCCCGGAGCGTTTCGCGCTCCACGTCGAGGTCGGCCTGACCACGCTGCTGGAATGAGCGCCTCGTCGCCAACGCGATCACGAGCTTCGCGGCGCCGAAAAACGGTTGTTCCGGGTTTTCCGTGGGTTCTACGGGTGCGCTGGGGTTGACGCTGCGGGATCCCGGGCTATTTTTTGGGCGGCGGCGGGGTTCGCAGGCGCAATACGACCGGGCAGCGAAGGGGCGAAGATGGTTGGGCGATCCGTGGGCCGGGGTTGCGCTCGGCAGCGGTCACCCCGAGCGTCTACGACGCCCTGCGGGCGAGTCCCGCCGGGGGATCATCCGGATATCAGGGCGAGGCGTCCGTGCCGCTTGATCTGCGGGGGTCCGGACCCCACCCGGAGACGGCGGTCAACCCGCGGGGGGAGGGGTTCGAGGGGGCGTCGCGCGCCGGCAGAATCTGGCCGACGGGTTCCTATCCTGCGCATCGTCGGAGAAACCTGGGAGGTAGCGATGCGCGATGTGGAGCTCTACCGGCTGCTGTTGGGGATCGAGGCGCCCTGGGAGGTGCAGAGCGTGGATCTGTCGGTGGCCGATCAGAAGGTCGACGTGATGGTCGGCCACGCTAAGAGGGTGCGCTGGCCCTGCCCCGAGTGCGGCACGGAGCTGTCGGTCTACGATCACGCCGAGGAGCGGGCGTGGCGCCATCTTGACTCCTGCGGGTTTATCACCTGGCTTCACGCCCGCCCGCCGAGGGTGTCCTGCCCTGCTCACGGGGTGCGCCAGGTGCTGCTGCCGTGGGCCGAGCCGCATGCCCGCTTCACCACGCTGTTTGAGCGGTTCGCGATCGACGTGCTCACCGAGACCGACATCACCGGGGCGTGCAAGATCTTGGAGATCAGCTGGGATGAGGGCTGGCATCTGATCCAGCGCGCAGTGGCGCGGGGCATGGCCCGCAAAGAGCGCCGGGTGCCGACCCTGATCGGGGTCGATGAGCAGGCCGCCGCCAAGGGGCAGCGTTACCTGACCTTGGTGTGCGATCTGGAGCGCGCGACGGTGGAGTACATCGCTGATGAGCGCAAGCAGGCCAGCCTGGACGGCTACTTCGAAGCTCTCAGCGAGGACGAGCGCGCCCAGATCAAGGCGGTCGCGATGGACATGTGGGAGTCCTACGTCAACTCCGTCTGCGCCCATCTGCCCGACGCCGAGGAGAAGATCGTCTTTGACCGCTTCCACATCATGAAGCACATGGTCGAGGCCGTCGACACGGTCAGAAAGCGCGAGCACCGCGCTCTGCAAGCCGAGGGTCTGGATCTCCTCACCGGCTCAAAGTACCTGTGGCTGTACTCGCAAGAGAATCTCCCCGAACGCCACAAGCAGCGCTTCGCCGCGCTGAGAGCCACCAATCTCAAGACCGGACGGGCGTGGGCGATCAAGGAGAGCCTACGCGCCCTGTGGCACTACCACCGCCTCGGCTGGGCCCGTCGCTTCTATAAGCACTGGTACTTCTGGGCCACCCACTCACGGCTTGCCTCGGTCATCGACGTGGCCCGCATGATCAACCGCCACCTGACAGGAGTGCTCAACTACTTCGCCACCGCGCCGATCACCAACGCCACGGCCGAAGGCCTCAACTCCAAGATCCAGACGATCAAGAAGATGGCCTACGGCTACCGCAACCGGGAGCACTTCAAGACCGCCATCTTCTTCCACTGCGG
>JADGPN010000442.1 GCA_017882465.1 Solirubrobacteraceae bacterium | reverse complement strand
GGGAGACGCGGCGGCGCCGGGCGGCTCCCGGCGCCGTCGCATCGTTTTCGTACCGGCGAATGATCCGTTCCCGCCCCGCGCGCGTAGCCAGGTTGCGGTTGGGCGTCGATCACGAGGGCGATGCTGCCTCTGCCGGGCAGCCTGGAGGTGATCAGAGTGGACGGAGATCTCGGAGGCGGTCAACGATGACCCGTGCACCATCGGTACGGGCCCGGTCGGCCCCCAACCTGGCCGCCGCACTGGCGAGCCTGCGGGACCACGGGCTGCGGCTCTCATCCGCGCGGCGCGTCGTCCTCTCGGCGCTGTTCGCCGCCGACGGCCCACTCTCGGCCGAGCAGATCGCCGACGGCGTGGGAGGCCGGGTTCCGGCCTCGGACATCGCCTCGGTGTACCGCAACCTCGAGACGCTCGAGCGCCTGGGCATCGTCAGCCACGTCCATCTCGGTCACAGCCCGAGCCTCTACGCGATCGCCACCGAGGGCGAGCAGGAGTACCTGACCTGTGAGCGATGTGCCGCCTTCACCGCGGTCACGCCCGACGAGCTCGACGAGGTGCGGCGGGCGATACGCCGGCGGTTCGGCTACGTGGCCAGCTTCTCGCATTTCCCCATCGTCGGCCTCTGCGAGGCCTGTGCGCAGGCCACCGGGGCGTGATCGGCGTGCCCGGCTCCAGCGCCCGCCCCGGCCCGATGAAGATGCCCTCAGGCCGCCCGAGGGGGGCTGGTAGACTGGCGCATGGCCCGAGAACGACCCCGTTTCGCTCATTTGGATCGGCGTTGCGGCCGATGATATGGGCAAGGATGGGGCGTATTCGCGTCCCCGCAGCCAGTAGGGAGGGCTTGACGGATCTGGCAGCGTTCTAAGCTAGACAGACAACTCGGAAAACATCCCCGACCGAACCAAGCGACCGAAACCCCGCCACACCTGAGAGACACCATATGTTCGAGCGATTCACAGAGCGAGCCCGCCAGGTTGTCGTACTGGCGCAGGAAGAGGCGCGCACGCTCAAGCACAACTACATCGGCACCGAGCACATCCTGCTCGGCCTCCTGCGCGAAGAAGAGGGTCTCGCCGCCCGGGTCCTCGAATCGCTCGACATCACCGTCGAGCGGGTACGCGCCCAAGTCGTGCGGATCGTCGGCTCCGGCGAGGAGGTCACCTCCGGTCAGATCCCGTTCACGCCGCGCGCCAAGAAAGTCTTGGAGCTGGCGCTGCGCGAGGCACTGAGCCTCGGTCACAACTACATCGGCACCGAGCACATCCTGCTCGGACTCGTGCGCGAGAACGAGGGCGTCGCTGCCCGCATCCTGCTCGACTTCGACGCGGACTCGGAGAAGATCCGCAACGAGGTCATCCGGATGCTGTCCGGTCCCGGCAGCCGTCAGCGGGGCTCAGGCCCAGGCGCTGCGGCGGGCGGTCCCGCGGGTGCTCAGGGCGAGGGCAAGAAGTCCTCGAAGCTGCTCGATCAGTTCGGCCGCAACCTGACCAAGCTCGCGTCCGAAGGCAAGCTCGACCCGGTCGTCGGCCGGGAGACCGAGATCGAGCGGATCATGCAGATCCTCTCGCGGCGGACCAAGAACAACCCCGTGCTGGTGGGTGAGCCGGGCGTCGGCAAGACAGCCGTCGTCGAGGGCCTCGCTCAGCGGATCACCAACGCAGACGTCCCGGAGCTGCTGAAGGGCAAGCAGATCTACACGCTTGACCTGGCCGCGCTCGTCGCCGGCTCGAAGTACCGCGGCGAGTTCGAGGAGCGCCTGAAGAAGGTGATGAAGGAGATCACCCAGCGCGGCGACATCATCCTGTTCATCGACGAGCTGCACAACCTCGTCGGCGCAGGCGCGGCCGAGGGCGCGATCGACGCGGCCTCGATCCTCAAGCCGGCGCTGGCCCGTGGGGAGCTGCAGACGATCGGAGCCACGACGCTCGAGGAGTACCGCAAGTACCTGGAGCGGGACTCCGCGCTCGAGCGCCGGTTCCAGAAGATCACCGTCGACCAGCCGTCGACCGAGGAGACCGTTCAGATCCTCAAGGGCCTGCGCGACCGCTACGAGCAGCACCACAAGGTGAACATCACCGATGAGGCGCTCGAGGCGGCGGCCGACCTTGCCGACCGCTACATCTCCGACCGCTTCCTGCCCGACAAGGCGATCGACCTGATCGACGAGGCGGCGTCGCGGATGCGGATCAAGTCGATGACCTCTCCTCCCGTGTACCGGGAGCTCGAGGACGAGATCGAGGAGACGCGCCGCGCCAAGGAGGACGCGATCGAGTCCCAGGAGTTCGAGAAGGCCGCGAACCTCCGAGACCAGGAGCGGCGTCTGACCCAGAAGAAGCGCGAGCTCGCGGATCAGTGGGAGGCCGGCGAATCGACCGACCGGCCCTCGATCGGCGAGGAGGAGATCGCCGACATCGTCTCGATGTGGACCGGCATTCCGGTCTTCAAGCTCACGGAGGCCGAGACGGCCAAGCTGATGCGGATGGAGGAAGAGCTCCACAAGCGCGTCATCGGTCAGCATCCGGCGATCGAGGTCGTCTCGAAGGCGATCCGGCGCTCACGCGCCGGCCTCAAGGACCCCAAGCGCCCGACCGGCTCGTTCATCTTCCTCGGCCCCTCGGGAGTCGGGAAGACGGAGCTGGCCCGCACTCTGGCCGAGTTCCTGTTCGGCGACGAGGACACGATGATCCGCATCGACATGTCCGAGTACATGGAGAAGCACGCCGTCTCGCGGCTCGTCGGCTCGCCGCCGGGCTACATCGGATACGACGAGGGCGGACAGCTGACGGAGGCCGTGAGGCGTAAGCCCTACAGCGTGCTGCTGCTGGACGAGATCGAGAAGGCTCACCCCGACGTGTTCAACATTCTGCTCCAGATCCTGGAGGACGGCAGGCTGACCGACGCTCAGGGCCGGACCGTCGATTTCCGTCACTGCATCGTGATCATGACCTCGAACATCGGGGCCTCGGAGATCGCCCGCAATACGCCGCTCGGATTCGCCGTCTCCGACGACGAGACCGGGATCACGTACGACGACATGAAGAACCGGATCATGGGCGAGCTGAAGAAGGTCTTCCGGCCCGAGTTCCTGAACCGGATCGACGACGTGATCGTGTTCCACAAGCTGGCCAGGGACGAGATCAAACAGATCGTCGAGCTGCTGCTGATGCGCATCCGCGAGTCGATGGCGGAGCGCGAGCTGCAGCTTGAGCTCTCCGAGGAAGCCAAGGACCTGCTGGTCGAGAAGGGCTGGGACCCCGCGATGGGCGCCCGTCCGCTCCGCCGGGCGATCCAGCGCTACATCGAGGATCCGCTGGCCGACTTCGTGCTCCGTGCGCAGGTGCCACCGGGCTCGACGGTGATCGTCGAGCCGGCGCCGCCGGACGATTCCGAGGAGCGCGAGGTCAAGCTCTCGGTCGTCCAGCCGGCGCCCAAGCCGACTCCGGTCGGAGTCGGAGCCGACGGCGGCGACGAGCCGCCCGCGGATCCTCCTCCGCCCGACACCGGCCCTGACACGGGCGAGTAGCACCCACCGGAAGTCCGCTTGACGGCCGCCCGGCGTCGCCGGGCGGCCGTCTGCGCATGCCGCCAGACGGGCGCAGGCTGTGGGCAGGAAACGTCGTTGTTGACAGCCATGCTTCTATCTTGAGAGGGTCCCGGCGGACGGAAACTGCCGGGTGTGACGCCGAGATCGGGACGGGGCGGACGAACGTGGCCAGGTGGGGTTCGAGAGCAGCGCTGACGATCGCGGCCTGCGGGTCGCTGCTGGGTGCCACGGCGAGCGCGGCCACGGCCGCGGGCTGGTCCTATCAGACCGCCCCTGATCCGCCCGGGGCCGCCCAGGCCCGCCTGGCCGGAGTCTCGTGCTCCGCTCCCGGCGCCTGCACCGCGGTCGGCGGG
>JADGPN010000441.1 GCA_017882465.1 Solirubrobacteraceae bacterium | reverse complement strand
AGGGTCTTGCGTGGCCGCTCGTTGACCTCCGCGGCGATCCGAGCGATGTCCTCGGCGGTGTGGACGCTGAGGTCAGTGCCCTTCGGAAAGTAGTCGCGCAACAGCCCGTTCATGTTCTCGTTGCTGCCCCGCTGCCAGGGCGAGTGCGCGTCGCAGAAGAACACGCCCGTGCCGATCGCGGCGGTGATCTGCTGGTGCATCGCGAGCTCCTTGCCCTGATCCCAGCTCAGCGTCCGCCTCAGCGGCTGCGGCAGGCTCTCCAGCGCGCTCGTGATCGTTTGGCGAACACCGTCGGTGGTCGCGATCCCGTCGGGGAACGGCAACAGGATCAGGAACCGCGTGGTGCGCTCCACAAGCGTGCCGATCGCAGAGCGGTTCCCGGCACCCATGATCAGATCGCCTTCCCAATGGCCGGGCTGGACGCGGTCCTCAACCTCGACAGGACGCTCGTCGATCATCCGCATCGCTGTGAGCCGTCCGCGGCGCTGCAGGCCGAGCAGACGCCGCCGACGGCGCCGCCGACGCGCCGGCCGGGTGATCGCCACCGCAGCGTCGTAGATCGCCTGGTAGATCGACTCCTTGCATAACCAGCGCAATGACTGCCCGGCGAACAGGACCCTGAGTTCGTGCGCGACCTGCTCCGGGCTCCAGCGCTTCGCCAGCAGCCGCTGCACCGTCTCAGCGAGCACGCCGTCGCCGGCGATCCGCCGCGTGCGCGGCTTGGCAGCCCGCAGCCTCGCGGCGTGCTCGGCGTGATGCGGGCGATAGAGCCCGTCCGGGTCGCTGTTGCGACGGATCTCACGGCTGATCGTCGACGGTGCGCGGCCGAGCTCCACGGCGATCCCGCGAACCGTCACCTTCGCGGCGATCAGGTCGGCGATCCGGATCCGTTCCTGCTCTGAGAGATACCGCGGACTCCGCGGCCTGGATTCGTTGATCTTCACCGGCGGATAGATGACAAGCGCCCCGGCGGAATTCCGGACCCGCCGGCCGTATCGCCACCGGTTGCCAGTCTTGCGGTCGATCCCGACCAGCCGACACGCCTCGCTGTTGTTCACGCCCTGCGCGATCAGCTGCACATACCGCTGCTGCTTCTCCGCCTGAACCCCGCCCGTCGGCGACCGTCTCCTGTCCCGCATTGCAACCTCCAAAGCCGCGTTGGTGTTGCAACGTCAGCTGGAATCCGCCTGGTCTGAACTGGCCCCACCTCCGTCCGACCGGCGGCCGACTGTTCGACGCTCATCGAGCTCGAGCGGAAGGCGCCAGAGGGAATGGGATCCAGGGTGGAGCAGTTCGAGCAGATCAGAAGGGATCGTGATCGCGAAGGGCTCTCGATCCGGGGGCTTGCCGTTCGTCACGGGGTGCACCGCCGGACGGTGAAGCAGGCGTTGGCGTCGCCGGTGCCGCCGGCGAGGCGCGCTCCGGTGAGCAGGCCGGCGCCGAAGTTGGGGCCGTATCGGGAGGTGATTGATGAGTGGCTGCTGGCGGATCGCGATGCGCCGCCGAAGCAGCGGCATACCGCCAAGCGGATCTGGCAGAGGCTGGTTGACGAGCACGGCGCTGACGTCGCCGAGGTCACGGTCCGGCAGTACGTGCGGGCGCGCAAGCGGGAGCTGGGGTGGCCGGTCGGGGAGGTGTTCGTCCCGCAGGTCCATGCCCCGGGCGTGGAGGCCGAGGTCGATTGGGGCGAGGCGCTGGTCGTGTTCGGCGGCGTGTCGGTGAAGGTGCATCTGTTCGTGATGCGCGCGTCGTTCTCCGGGGCGGCGTTCTGCCAAGCGTCGCTGGTCGAGACTCAGCAGGCGTTCCTGGAGCTGCACGTGCAGGCGTTCGAATGGTTCGGCGGCGTGTTCCCGACGATCAGGTTCGACAACCTGAAATCGGCGGTGAAGAAAGTCCTGAAGGGCCGCCGGCGGATCGAGTCTGACCGGTTCGTCGCGTTGCGTTCTCACTATCTGTTCGCGTCGCAGTTCACGACCCCAGGTCTGGAAGGCGCGCATGAGAAGGGTGGTGTGGAGGGCGAAGTCGGCCGCTACCGCCGCAACCACTTGGTGCCGGTCCCGCAGCTGGCCGATCTCGCCGAGCTGAACGCGATGCTGCTCGCCGGCTGCGAGCACGATCTCGGTCGCCGGATCGACGGGCGGGCGGTCACGGTCGGGGAGGCGTGGGCGACGGAGCGGCCGTTGCTGCTCACGTTGCCGGCTGAACCATTCGACGCGTGCGACACGGCGGTGCCGCGCGTGGACGCGAAGTCGCTGGTCACGGTCCGTCAGAACCGCTACTCGGTCCCGGTCCGGTTGGCGGGGTTGAAGGTCTCAGCCAGGATCGGTGCCAGGGAGATCACGATCAACCACGGCGGCCGGGAGGTCGCCAGGCACGAACGGCTGCACGGCAAGTTCGGAACCAGCGCGCAACTCGATCACTACCTCGAACTGCTGGCGCGAAAGCCTGGCGGGCTGGAGCACTCCGTCGCGCTGGCCCAGGAACGCGACCGCGGCTCCTGGCCCGACTGCTTCGACGCTCTGTGGGCCGGGCTGACCGAACGTTACGGACGCTCGGACGCCGCCCGGCAGATGATCGACGTGGTGCTCCTCTGCCGCGATCACGGGCCCGGTGTCGTGGAACTCGCCGTCCGTGGCGCGCTGACCGCAGGAGCGATCAACGGTCCCGCGGTCGCGATCCTCGCCCGCCGCGCACAGAGCAACCGGGCCACACCGCCGCCGCTGACCGGCCTCGACGCGCGCCTTCAGGCGCACGACCGGCCCGCGCCGGACCTGACCGATTACGACCAACTGCTCGGAGGATCCCGATGACCACCACTCCCGCCCGCAACGCGCAAACCGCCGCGCTGGAAGCGCTGATCGAGGCGCACGCGATCGAGCTGAAACTCCCGACCGTCCGCCGCCGGTTCAAAGCACTCGCCGCCGAAGCGCTCCGTGAACAGCAAACCCCTGTCGCGTACCTGGGCGCGCTGCTGGAGGCCGAGATGGCCGAACGCGCCGAGCGGCGCGAGAAACGCCGGCTGATCGACGCCCGCTTCCCGCAGATCAAACGACTCGAGGACTTCCGGTTCGCCGACAACCCCAAGGTCCCGCAAGCCACGATCGCCGCGCTGGCCGAGGGCTCGTGGATCGATGACCGCGAGTCGGTGATCTTCGTCGGCGACTCCGGCACTGGCAAGACGATGCTGGCCACCGCCCTGGCCGTCTGCGCGTGTCAGCAAGGACGCCGCGTCCGGTTCACCACCCTCGCCGCGCTCGCGAACGAACTCCAGGAAGCGCAGAGCAACCGCGAACTCGAACGGGTCATCGGCCGCTACGCCCGCACCGAGCTTCTCGTGTGTGACGAGCTTGGCTACCTGGCGTTGCCCGACGGTGCCGCCGAGCTCGTCTTCCAAGTCCTCTCCGAACGCCACGAACGCGGCAGCCTGATCATCACCACCAACCTCCCGTTCGGCGAGTGGACCAAGGTGTTCCCCGACCCCCGGCTCGCGAAGGCCGTCGTCGACCGGCTCACGCACCGCGCGCACATCATCGACACCGGCAACGAGAGCTGGCGCTTCCGTCACGGCCTCGAACGCAAAGCCAGGAAACGAGCCTGACCCCTCCCCGAGGATCGGACACGCGCCGATCGCCGCGGCCCGTCGCGCTACGCGCGCCAGCCCACGACGACCGGCGCGTCTAGCGTTCTACCTACCAATCAGCGAACATCAACACCAACAACAACCCGACGCCAGGCGGGGCCACTTCAAGCCATCGCGCCGGGGCCAGTGCAAGCCATCGTTTTCAGCCGTACGAAGGCCGAGCGGTGCGCAATCGATTGAGTTGAGGGGTGGTGGTCGGTGCGATGGAGCGCACGCCGGGCGGATACCGAGCGCGCGTCTAGCCTGTGTGCCATG
>JADGPN010000440.1 GCA_017882465.1 Solirubrobacteraceae bacterium | reverse complement strand
CAGGCTGCGCGTATAAGGCGGGTCGGCCCGGGCGAGTCTGCTCCCACGAGGCGAAGCCCGATGTCCATCAAGGGGCCGGTTCGTAAACGCGGTGGGTGTGCGATGAAGGTTGCTGGTCTTATTCGTGGAGGTCTCCATGGGTGTCCCAGATGCCCCGTCCTTTTGGTTCGCGGGGTGGTGCGGGACGGCTGGCGTCGCGAGGCGCTGGCTCGCCGTGGAGAAGTCAGCAGAGGCCGTATTACCAGCGGGGATCGGTATCGCTGGGAAGGGCCGAACGCGAAGCCGAGGCGCAGGACGCTCGGGCTCGCGGGATGGGCGTTGATCGCAGCCAACCCCGCAAGGGGCCTGGACGGGAGGGTCCGACGGTGAAGCCCGAAGACCTCCGTGCAGAGCGCAGCCCATCCCCGGCGCCGGGCGATACCGCTCCTCACCCCGCCGAGGTGAGCCTGTGGGAGCTGTGTATGTCCCGTGGGAATCTCGCTGAGGCGCTCAGACGCGTCGAGCAGAAAGCCGGTGCCCCAGGCATCGACGGGATGAGCACGAAGGTGCCCGTAGCCGCCCAATAATGCTGCTCGATGGCCATCGAATTCTGTAGGTCGACCGGGAAGGCTTGGAGGTTCGGTGCGCGTGCGCGCCTTCTGACATCCCCTTGGTCGGCTGTTCTGTCTGGGGCGGTCTTGACGCTCGACGGCTTCGTGTTCTCGAGCGTGGAGGTCGTCGTGATCAGCGAGGAGGATTTGATGGATATCAGGGCGCTTTCGCGTCAGGGTTACACGTACGCGGAGATCGGCCGCCTGCTCGGGCGGGATTGGCGGACGGTGAAGCGGTATCTCGAGTCCGGCGCGCAGCCGGTCTACAGCCGCAAGCGGATGCCGTCGAAGCTCGATGCGTTCAAGCCGTTGATTGATCAGTGGCTCGCGGCGCAGCCGCCGCTGCTGGCGACCAGGGTGCATCAGGACCTGGTCCGCGATTACGGGTTCGAAGGGAGCTACAACACGGTCCGCCGGTACGTCGAGCGGTCGCGCCCGAAGCCGCCGGCGCGCAGCGAGGCGCGGTTCGAGACTCGGCCGGGCTTCCAGGCGCAGGTCGACTGGTCCCATGAGCAGCCGATCCGCACGAGCTCAGGGCTGGAGCTGCCGCTCTACTGCTTCCACATGGTTCTCGGCCACTCCAGGGATTCGTTCTGCCGGCTGACCGGCTCACAGGATCTCGTCACGTTCTGGGCGTGTCACCGCGCGGCGTTCACGCACTTCGGCGGGGTGCCGCACGAGGTGCTTTACGACCGGACCAAGACGGTCGTGCGCCAGCACGTCGGCAAGGACGTGAGGATCGAGGAGCGGATCTTCCACCCCGAAGCGCTCGCCTCCGCGCACCACTACGGGTTCTCGATGCGTCTCTGCCAGGCCTACCGCGCGAAGACGAAGGGCAAGGTCGAGCACGACGTGTCCTGGGTCCGCGAGCGCCTGCTTCGCGGTCACAGTTTCACGAGTTACGAGGAGGCGAACATCGGCTGGCTGGCCTGGAACGAGGAGATCGCCCGCCAACGCGTGCACGGCACCCACGGCGAAATCGTCGACGTCCGCGCCGAGCGCGACCACGCAGCGCTGCTGCCGTTGCCGCCGACCTCCTATCTGGTCGTCGATCGCACGACCCGGGTCGTCGCGCGTGACGGGTTCTTCAGCTTCGAGGGCCGCCGCTACCACGTCCCGGACGCCAAGCCCGGGGAGCGGGTCGAGCTCGTCTTAGGCGCCACCGAACTCGAGGTCTATTCGGTGCTCGATGGTCGGCGGATCGCGCGGCATGAGCGCGGTCGGCCGGCACGCGTGCTGCCTGATCCGGTCGAGGACTCGGTGTCGCTGGCCCAGGTCCTCTCCGCGCTCCCAGACCCAGAAGTCCACCGTCGCCCGCTGTCGCGCTATGAGGAAGCGATCGATGGCTGAGCTGATCTCCGAACGCATCAAGCGCAACGCGCGCGAGCTGAAGCTCTACGGACTCGCCGACACCGCCGACGAGCTCGTCGACCGCGCCGAGGCTGGGAAGCTCGGTTACCGCGAGTTCCTCGACCTTGTCCTCGAATCCGAGGGCGGGGTTCTGGAGGGCCGGCGCTACGCGTCGCGGTTGAAACTCTCCGGACTACCGCACCACAAGACGCTCGATGAGTTCGACGCGAGCTTCCAGCCGGAGCTCGACCCCAAACGCTTGGCGGAGCTGCGATCGCTGCGGTTCGTGCAGAACAAGGTGTCGTCCTTGATCTTGGGCCCTCCGGGAGTTGGGAAGACGCATCTGGCGGTGGGGTTGGCGATGGAAGCGCTCCGCGCCGGGTACCTCGTCCGCTACACGACCCTCGATGACGTCGTGCGCGAACTGCGCCAGGCCGACCAGCTCGGCACGCTGCGCAACAAGCTCGCGCACTACCAACGCCCGCACGTTCTCATCGTCGATGAGGTCGGCTACATGAGACTGGAGCACGCCGATGCGAACCGGTTCTTCCAGCTGATCAACCGCCGCTACACCCGCTCCTCGATGATCGTCACCAGCAACAGGCGAGTGTCCGAATGGGCGGAGCTGTTCGGCGACGAAGTCCAAGCCGTCGCGATCCTCGACCGACTGCTGCACGACGCCGAAGTCCTCACGATCAACGGCCCCTCCTGGCGGCTGCGCGGCCGCGGCGACCTCCTCGCGGGCAAGCCACCAACGGCCGAGAACGGTGAAATCAGCCCGACCAATACCCCTCGAGACCCCCGCCGAGGGCCGCAGAAGGGCGCACACGACGCCGATTGACTTGACCGACCCCCGCCACGGCCAGCTACCGCTCGATCTCGGCGTCCGGCTGGAACCCAAGCTCAAGCTCGACGCGCTCAGCGACGCGCCCCTCCGGCGAGCACAGCAGATACGTCGTCGAGGAGTCCAGCGCTCCCTCGCATTGCCAGCCAGGCGTCGTGACCATCAGCACGCCTCGATCGACCTGCCACGTCCAGGGCTCGCCGTCGAACTCGGCATCGCCAAGGTCGCTAAAGCGCAATCACATCTGATCCGGCGCGCCATACCAGCCGTCAAACCGCGGCTGAGACAAAGCGCTCGCCCCGGGTGCGGGAACACCGTGCGCAGCGACTTCGACGAACCAAAGCGGGAGCGCCCACGACTCATCCATCCACCTACGCCCACCGACAATTTTCGATGGCGATCGACCGACATTTTTCGGTGGCGCTTGACACCCGGACTGTCATTCGACCGTCGCCCTACAGGGCGCGCGCTTTCGTGACAGCGGTTTGCGCGGGTAGATGAGAGCGGTTGCGCGGCTCGGTGAGAGCCAACCCGACGGTCGTTGACAAGCCCCGGTCGTGGACCGAGCGATCTGGTGTCCGAGCCGGGTCAGGATCTGCCCGGTGTTCGCTAGGCTCGCTTCGAGTCGTTTCAGCGCGCGACGGCGGGGTTGGCGTACAGCCAAAGATAAGGCCAAAAGGTGCATCAGGACCCGCCGAGCGGCCCTGAGGGCCGCTACTCGTCGACGGGCAGCAGATCGATGGCTTTGCTGCGGTCCTCGGCGGTCGGGCGGGTGTAGACGCGTGTGGTTTCGAGTCGTGCGTGGCCGAGCAGCTCGGCGGCGATCGATCACCAAGCGCGACATGCGAGAATCCGCGTGTGGATGCGCGCGCGACCGCCCGATCGCTTTCTGGCTGTGGCGGCCGGGCCGGGGTCGGCGCCGCTTGCTTCGCAGCGCCCGAGCTGACGACCCGGGTCTGGAGCGGCGACGACGCGACCGAACCGGCGCACGGCCTGCTCGCCCCGGCCGGCGCCCGCGAGGTCGTGCTCGGCGCCGCCGCGCACGTCGCACTGGGCCGCGGCGCGCCCGCCCGTCCCTGGATCGGCCTGCGGCGCACCATGCGACGCAGTCGGCGATGT
>JADGPN010000439.1 GCA_017882465.1 Solirubrobacteraceae bacterium | reverse complement strand
TCTGCTTCGGACGGCAAGGTATCGGGACCGTGCTCGCCAAATACGAACCACCGGTGATCTGAGCGTTGGCATTGATACCGGAGCCGACACTGACGCCGAGCCCGAGCGACCCGAGGTCGGTGATCGTGTAGGAGGACGCCGCCGCAGCCGGGGAGGCCACGGCCGCGATCACACCTGCTGAAACGCACGCAGTCAGCGCCCCCAACCGTCTCAGCCGCCGATGCCGACTTTCGATACGCGGAGACCGGATTGGATGGGGGCTGGCTGAGCGCATGCCTGTGGCTCCTTGTGCGCGATGTCCGGACTCGCGGCAATCGCCGCGACGCACCGTCTCACGGGCGCCGCCTGTTGGCGTCCCTCGTTTAGTGGTCAAGGACGCCTGTTTCTGTTTCTCGCCTTTCCTTCCCAATTTCCCAAGGTCCCGGACGATCCGAAGGTTGCTCGTCCGCGCCTCAAGCCGATCCATCGCCGAAGCAATGTCACTTGGGGGCGGTTCGGTCGACCAGCGGTTGGTGAGGCGCTGGACCTTGCCGCGACGCTCCAGATCCTGTAGTCGGGCGAGCGCCTTGTCGTTGTTGAGTCCTGCCGCTCGAGCAGCCCATCGCTGTCGAGGACGAGCCAGGCATCTTGCGCAATGCCGCACGGAGACGATCAGGGCGCCGCTCGGTCTGGCGCTCGCGCTCGTGCTGTTTCGGCTGCGAGCGCGGCTTGCGAGCGGCGGGGGCGGCGTCGCGTTCGACCGGCGGGTCGTCGTCGAAGCGGGCTCGACAGCTGCCACACAACATGACCGGGTCACGCCCGGCTGAGCGGACGACCTTAGAGCGACGCCATCCACGACCGGAGTGGCAGGCGCCGCAGCGACGTCCGGCGCGTTCGATCTCGATCAGGTCTTCGGTAGTCATCGGGTTTCGACCTTCACCATAGATCGTCGCGAACGGCAACCGCGAGAACGTGTCGGCGATCCCATCCCCGGATAGGCCGGACGCGGCAGTGGTCCTCGGGCGCCGGTCCCACTTCGCGATCCCCAGCACCGGCACGCTGCGGGAGGCCAAGGCCACCCACGAGGTTGGGCCTGTTCGCACAATGCGGGTACGAAGCGAGCCTGGCGACGTAAGACCCGACGCGCGGCACACCTCTCGCCAGACGAAGGCGGCGATCGCGCTTTCCATGGCGCGGCCGGCCGGCCGCGCCATGGTCACCGTGGTGTCAGCCGATGAACGAGTGGAACTCGCCCAGCGGCTCGGGCAGGGTCGGGCTGAACGGCTTGAACTGGTAGGGCTTGGTGGTGTCGAACCCGGCCTTGGCGGCGGCTGTCTTGTCGGCAAACGGCGTCAGCGCGGTGACGGCCTTGCTGATCTGCGTCCACCGCAGGGTCCGCTCGTACCCGTTGTTGTTGGGCGGGTCGACGCTTTCGGCCTTGCCCTGGATGCCGGTCACCCTCTCGATCGGGCCGCCGTCCTGCGCCGCCACGCCGGGGGCGACGACGCGCGCGAGCGTTCGGTGGTCACTCTCGATTCCCATGATCCGGGCGGCGGTGACACGAAGGTCGGGCGTGCTGAAGTTCCGCACGCCGACCAGGTAGGCGGCGATGAACGCATCCTCGAGCGTGACCAGGATGTTCAACGTCGTCTGGGCATCGGAGAACATCTTCGGCGGGTAGTAGAAGGTCGTGAACGGCGACGGCTTGCCGGTCACGCTCTTCTCGAGCAGGTAGTGCGACATCTCTTCCTGCCGGGCCGCTTTCAGATACCCCTGGTCGTCCGAGGCCAGCCGGCCGAAGAACGGCGCCACCTCGATGATGTTGGTGTAGGTGGTGACGGCGAGCGCCTCGGCGATCTGCGCGGCGACGAGGATCTCGATGTCGCGCTTGGTCACCCCACCCTTCTTGGCCTCGGCGAACGACGGGACGAGAGCCTCCAGCGTCGATGCGCCCGTCAGGACGCCCACGCCGGCGGCCGCTGACCGCCCGAGGAACTGCTTACGATCCAGGCCACTGCTCGGAACTTCGCGTACATGAGACATTGCCCCTCCTCGGGGTCGATGATGGATGGTGCAGGAGCCCGCTCAGCCCAGCCACCAAGCGGTCTCAACACCCCTCTACGCACGGATGCCGTTCGCGGATCAACGAAGTCTCAATCTCGGCGCTGGCCTAACGGAGCGAGCCCATGCTGGCCGCACACCCGCGAGCGCGGCCACAGGAACACAAGAAAGCGGGCACTCAGTGTCGATGCCCCGGGGCAGACCCGGCTTGATCCATGCGTGGCCGGATTTGACGTTCGGCGAGACGATCAACCCTGCGGCGCAACGCCGTGGCGGCCGGCTCTGGGCGCCGAGGAACTGCGCGACGAACGCGGCTCGCGAGCCCACTCCCATGGGGCAACGGGATCTCCACTCGACGGCGTCGATGTGCACGTCCGCATCGCCGGCGCGTTGCCCTTCGGACACGTACCCTGGCAGGAGTTCCGCCGAGCGATGTACTCGAACACCTCCCCGCGTGGCCGCCCAACAAAGACCTGCGCTTCAACGTGCATATCGGTCCCCTCACGATAGGCAGAGGCGCCATCGCGCTGTATCGGTTGCTCCGGCGCGTCAAGCCGTGAGCCGAGGCCGAGCACCTCGTCTCGACCTGCGCGCGCGAGGTACCGCGGGCGCGGTTGACTGCCGCCGCCTCGGACCCGGTCGGACTCAGGAGCACTGTCTCTGGTCCGCCCGTCAAGGGGAAGGTTTTGGGAGCTTCGCGCGTCATCAGAGTCAGGGCCGAACGTAACGAGAAAGACCAGCATGGCTGCTCCCGCCGACAAGAACGTCCAACCGTCCGAACCGGGGCGGCGTGAACTTGCTGAGCTCTCCGCGCTCGCTGACGGCACTCTCGATGCTACTTCCCTAACTGGGCCTCGACCCTCGGCTGGCGTGCGGTGGGTCAGCGTGTCGATCAGGTCAACGGGCGTCTCGCAATCACCGTCTACTACGAATGGCGCGGGCGGCAGATCGCGTACACGGTCCTGGCCGCTCCAGCCCTCAGCCAGCCTCGGGCCCCGATCTCCCGAATCAAAGGGACCCAGCTGCGCACGCTGCGCCGGAACGGCCGGAACGGTCGGCTTGTCGTGACGTGGCGTCGCCCAGGGCATACGTGCGTTCTCTCCGGCGCTGGGGTGTCAGCCAGCGAGCTCCAGAAGCTCGCCGCCTGGACTCCCGCCGGAACCTAACCGGCGTCCGGAACCGGGCTTTTGCGTCGGGGTCAAGCTGACGTTCGGGACTCATACGGTGGCGCTCCCAGCATAGGCGCTGCGGATCGCCGCTGGCGTCGCGGGTGGGCTCCTGCCCGGCGCCAGACCCCGGGCGGGAAGCCGGGGGTCTGGCGGGAACGGCGGTTAGTGCAGGAGCTTCAGGGTGTTGTCGCCGTCATCGACGTAGAACACGCCGGTTCCGGCCGGGTTGATCACTAGGCCGAACAGCGAGCCGGCGCCTGTCTTCTTGTCCGCAGTCTGGGCGATCAGCTGCTTGCCGGCCGGAGTCGTCTCGACCATGTTCCCGTCGCCGGCGTTGGTCGTCAGGATGTCACCGTTCGGAGCGAGCGTCAGCCCCAGCGGCTGCTTGAGCTTCCCGCCCTGCGAGACGGTCGTACCGCCGCCCGCCGCGGGGGTCGTGCGCGTCATCGCTTGCGGGATGGCCGCGATCCGGTTCGACAGCGTGTCGGCCAGATACAGAGTCCCGTCGTGTGCGAGCGCGACGCCGGTCGGACCGATCACCAGCGCGGCCGGGTCATCGCGCCACGGGATCCCGTTCGCGATCACCGCCTGATCAATCACCTTTGGTGGCTGCCCGGCACCTGACTGCAAGCGAATCCGCAGCACCGTCGAGTTCTTGACCGTATGCACACCCTTGGCGGCGCCGCCGTTCAGA
>JADGPN010000438.1 GCA_017882465.1 Solirubrobacteraceae bacterium | reverse complement strand
TCGGTGGAGACGAGTTCGTCGTCCTGCTCCCCGGCACCAGGGAGGCGGAGGCGACCGAAATCGCCGAGCGCATCAGGGCGGCGGTCGAGGCCGCCTCCAGCGACCCTGTCGTGACCGTCAGCATCGGCGTCGCAGTCTTCTCTGAGAACAACCGGCTGACGAGTCAGGCGGCTGACCGAGCGCTGTACCGGGCCAAGGAATCCGGACGCAACGTTGTCGCCAGATGTGAGGACTGAGCCCGAGAATGTACGTTTCCCTCTCGACCCTTCGCATCCCTTGCGACCAAGCACCTGAGCTCGTTGCCGCCTTCCGTCGTCGCGCCGGCCAGGTTGAGCGCCATGACGGCTTTGTGGACCTTCAGGTCTGGCAGTCGGATCGCGACCCCGGGCATCTTGTGATGGTGAGCCGCTGGCGCGACCGCGAGTGTTTCAAGGCGTACATGAAGAGCGAGGACCACCGCGTTTCCCACGGTCGCATCGACGCCGATCTCAGGCAGGCCATCAAGCTCGAAAGCCTCGAACACATGCACACCTATGAGGTGGTGGCTGAATGACCCGGCCCGCCCCGCCCACGGGTGCGACGCCGCCCGCCCAGGTCCTCACCGCCGAAGGGGTGGCGATCGAGCTCGGGCCGCTCGCACGCGAGATCTGCCGTCGCTACCACCAAGAGTTTACGGACGAGGAAGAGCGCTATGGACCCGCCGGCCGAGAATGGTGCCTACACGACAATCAGTATCTGCTCGCCTGGGCGATCCAGGACGCCCGCGACGGCACCGTCCGCCTGGATGAGCAAGCGGTGTGGCTGGCCGGCGTGCTCGAAGCCCGCAACTTCCCAGCCGCACGACTGGCTCGCGATCTCGAAATCGCCGGCGACGTGGTGCTCACGAGCCACGTGCTGGGCGCGCTCGCGAAACCCACAAGCGAGATCTTCGCGGATGCCGCAGCCGCTGTAAGCGCCCTCCGTCAGATCCCCTGAGTGGTCGATCGCCACTGGACGGTATATCCCCTCTGGGCAGGCGCTAAATGTGGACCCGGGGCCGGGCTGACATGCCCGGGGCCCGGTCGCCGTGCGCCTGCCCGGTGGTGATGCCGGGCCGGCGGGAGGCGATCCGCCCGATGTGCACTGGCCTACCCGCCCGGAACCGGTGCGGCAAGGACGGTCTCGACGGGAGCGGCGCGGCGGAGGCCGGGCGAGGCCGGAGGAAGCTCAGGTCGAGGGTTACGGGAGAGCGGGAGGCGGCGGGTGCCCCCAGCGGCGGCAGCGGCATCCCGGGGCCGGTGTCGGGAACCGTCTGCCAGCCCTGCTCGGCGAGTCGCTTGCGGCGCACCTCCTGGCCGGCGTCACGCCACAGGCCGAAGACGAAGAACAGGCCGATGAGGATCGCGGGCACGCCGATCAGGACCATGCGGAAGTTGCGGAGGCTGAGCAGCGTGAACACGTAGCCGACGTAGGGGATGTGGAAGATCACGCGATCCTGGGTGGGCCGGGTGAGGGTGAACTTCCATGCATCGGGAGCCTTGTTGGCGTCGCCCTTGGTGCGGAACACGCGCTGGCCGTCGGGTCCGCGGCCAATCCACCAGATGCGGTGCGTGACCCGGGTCTGGCTGGTGAAGCCGGGGGGCGGTGAGTAGGTGATCGGATCTCCGACCTTCAGCTCCGCGACGGGTACCGGGCGGTCGAAGACGATCGAGCCGCGGTCGTAGGTGCCGGTCATCGAGCCGGTGAGGATCACGTAGCGGTGAACGCCCAATACGGCGGGTATGAGCATGATTGCCACGGCGGCCATCATCGCCACCCAGAGCAGGTTGAGCGCGAGCCGTGCCGTCGTGTGCAGCAGGCGCCGACCGAGACCTGGGGCCGCCGGCGGGGGCCCGGCGCGCTGCGCCCCAGTCCGGGAATCGTCCGTCAGGCGCCTGATGACTACTGTGTCGCGGTCCACTGGTAGGCCACCGTGCTCGTCGCGCCACCGTATGCGTTGTCGGCTCCTCCCGCCCCGCTGTCGGGAAAGGTCACGGTGAACGTGTACTGGCGGGTTGCCCCAGCCACGAAGGTGCCGAGCGTCTGGGGCCCCATCGAGCCCAGCGCGCCGGAGTAGAGGGTGATCGGCGCCGGGCACCCGCTGTGGCAGGCGGGATCGCCGAGATCCTGGACCTGGAGGGTCAGCTTGGCCGAGAACGGCGGTGTGGCGGGGGTGTCCTGGAGGCTGGTGGGGGCGAGGGTGAACGTCGCCGGGAGGTTGCCGCCGTTGGTGATGTTGACCGTGCCGGAGCTCGACGCGCCCGGTTTCATCGCGTTCGCGTTGAGGATCGAGGTGCCGGGGACCGAATCGGTGATCGTCAGCGTCCCGGCGGTGATCAGGTTGCCCGGTGTGGCGGAGGTCGAATTGAAGTTGGCGGCCGAGCCGACCGCCACCGCGGTGGCCAGCATCAGACCGCCGAGCGCGGTGAGCAGCCGTTGCGGGGAGGCGGTGACGATCGATCGGGGAGAGATCCCGCGCATGAGGACGCCGGGTCTCAGACCGCCGGAGCGGGCTCGGGGTTCTCGCCGGCGCGGCCGTCGATCACGGGCGACTCGAACCAGGCCACGAGCTCGCCGAGGGGCATCGGCCGGGTGAAGTAGTAGCCCTGGGCCATATCGCAGCCCATCGAGGCGAGCTCCTCGATGGTGGCTTCGTCCTCCACGCCCTCGGCGATGACCTTGGCGCCGAGCTGGTGGGCGAGCCCGATCACCGAGCGGACGATCGCTGCGTCACGTGGCTGGGCCAGCAGTCCGGCCACGAACGTGCGATCGACCTTGAGCTCGGTCACGGGCAGGTCGCGCAGTCCGGCCAGCGACGAGTACCCGGTGCCGAAGTTGTCGATCGCGATCCGGACGCCGAGGCGATCCAGTCCGTCGAGCATGGCGGTCGCCTTCTCGGGGTCGGCCGCGATCGCGCTCTCGGTGATCTCGAGGCCGAGGGCGTTGGCGGGGATGCCCCCGCTCGCCAGCAGCTGGCCGATGCGCTCGGGGAGCGCTGCGTCGAGTGCGTTGGCGACGGCGAGATTGACGTTGACGCCCGCGTCGACGCCGCGGTCGCGCCACTGCCCGCAGTCGTGCAGGGCGAGCTCGACGACGTGGAGAGCCAATGGGCCGATCAGCGTCCCGCCGGCAACGGTGGGTAGGAACTCGCTGGGCGCCAGCAGCCCGCGCTTGGGGTGGCGCCAGCGCAACAGCGCCTCCACGGTCACGAGCTGCCCGTCTCCCAGCGAGATCGTCGGCTGGTAGTGGAGCTCGAGCTCGTCGCGTTTCATCGCCAGCTCGAATTCACGCAGCATCGCCTGCCGGCGCGGATCGGACTGACTGCGCAGCGCGCGCGAGGCCCGCAGGAGGCGCGGCAGCAGCGCCGCGTAGAAGAGCAGCGCCGCGCCGATCAGGATGTAGTTGATCCGACTCGTGATGCGGGAGATCGATTGCGCCACCGGCGCATAGGGCAGCAGGATCTCGGCCACGGCGAAGGGGTGCGCACGTCCCGGCTGGTAGATCGGCACGGCGACGGCGATCTGCTGCCCGGCGAAGCGCCCGACCGGCGACAGCGTGCCGTCGTGAACGATTGTGCTCGTCTGGCCGGAGAACGCGGCTCGCACCTCGGGAGGGGCGAGCACGGTCGAGCCGATCAGCTGGTGGCTGGTCGAGTAGAGGATGCGCCCGCGGGGGTTCCAGACCGCCACGGCCTGCAGACCGTTGATGCGTCTCGCCGCCAGCCCCGCCTGGTCGAGGCCGCGGAGCTGCGACACGTCGAGCCGGGTCGGGTGGGCGATGAGCTCGGGCGCCAAGCTCGACGCGGCCAGCAGCTCGGCCGAGCCCGTCGCATTGGTCAGTTGCTCGTTGCGGATGTCGCCGCCCATTATGCGTGACACGGCGAAGGCCAGGC
>JADGPN010000437.1 GCA_017882465.1 Solirubrobacteraceae bacterium | reverse complement strand
ACGGCCTGGCGGATCCACCAGTGGGCGTAGGTGGAGAACTTGAAGCCGCGCTCGTAGTCGAACTTCTCGACCGCCCGGATCAGGCCGATGTTGCCCTCCTGCAGGAGATCGAGGAGGTTCATCCCGCGGCCCATGTACTTCTTGGCGACCGAGACGACGAGGCGCAGGTTCGCCGTCGTCAGCTGCTCACGCGCGTCACGGCCCATGCACACCAGCACGCCGCGGCGGTCGCGGAGCTTGGTGCCGAGCGGCACGGCGGGGTCCCAGCCCATCTCCCCGAGCAGCGCGGCGTCGTGGCCGTTCATGATCCATCGTTCGAGGGCCGGGAAGACGACCGCCTCGCGGGCCCAGTCGTGGAGGGCGCGCAGGCCGATGTTGTCGCGCGAGTCGAGATCCCCGTTGTGGACGGCGAGGTAGGCGAAATCCAGCAGTGGCAGGAAGGTATCCGGCGAGCGCGAGAGGTTGTAGGCCGCGACGAGGTGGCGCGCCTCCCGCAGAAGCGCCTTCGTCCCGTCGGACTGGGCACCGTTCGCAGCCCTGACCAGAAAGAAGGCAGGCGAGGTCACGAGGAGGTCACGGGCTGCCTCGTCTGCGATGGCGTCGCGAACCATCGTGTGCGCCTCTGGCCCGAACGGAAGGCGGTGCTGCAGCTTGGCCGTTCGGGTCGTGTGCTCGGTGTCGTGGAGCGTCCACTCGTGGAGCGAGACGATGCCCTTCCATGGCGCCTCAGCCAGCTGCTCGCCGAGCTCGATCGCCTTGGCCAGGACGACCTCCTCCTCGGCCGTCAGGAGCGCGACCCTGGCGATCTCCCGGAGGTACATCCGGACCGAGTCGTCCATGCCGAGCACGTCGGCCGCGGAGAGCGCCTCGAGCTCCTCGGCCGTCGGCTCCTCGAGCTCCTCGTCGTCGAGCGTGGCAGGAGCATCGGCGGCGAGGGCATCAGGCTCGATCCGATCCTCGCCGACCACCTCGACACCGATGACAACCGCGTCCGCGGGCGCCATGGGCAGGTCGAGATCGGCATGGGTGGCCGCATCCGCGAGAGGGGCCGCAATTGCGACCGCGATGGCACTCGCGGCACGACGGCGGATTGTCCGGACGCTGGCGACCTCGACTACCGGGAGCGACCCCGATCTTCGGCCCAGCACCTGTCTTGTGATCCCGTCCCTCCCCGACAACTCCGGAGCTGATCGCCGCCCTTCGAGTTCAGGCACCCTTGAGGAGCGTGAGCGGCGGCGGCGGTTCGCCGGGCGCCTCTGTTGCAGCGCCGGCACCACCCACGGGCAGCGCTTCGGCGGCCGTCGGGCCCGCTGGGGCCGCCGTCCAGCGCCCGAGCCTGAGCTGACGGACGAGGCGCGGCGTGCGCAGGGCCGCGAGGCAGGCCGTGCAGAGCTGCACTGTCGCGTCGGCGACCCAGCGCTTCCCCACCCGGCGCTGCAGTCGCACGGGCTCGCTGTCGGGGGCATTGCAGGCCCAGCAGCGTTGGCCCGCCGCGCGCCGGTACGCCTCGGCCGTCTGCGCGTCGGGTGAACGGGACGACCTGCCCTGAGACGGAGCAGGAGCAGTGGCCGCTGGAGCCGTCACCCGCGTTTCGCGATCCATCCTGGGAGGACCTCGCTGACCCCGGGTTGGCGCGCCGCTGCCCGATCGGGGGAGCGCGCGCCGGGGTCCGATCACTGCCCACCAGTGTGGCGCGCGGCCGGCGCGCTGGGGAAGGGCCACTCGGCCGGTTCGCGGCTGCGGGGTCGTGCGGGACGCCGGGAACCCGACGATCAACGACAGTGTGGCCCTGCGGCGGTGGCTCGAGCTGGCCGAAGTGAGGGTGCCACCTTCCTGCCCGCGCGATGATGGTCGCGGGAGGTCGCGATGGATGCCAGGCTCATCTCATTCGGTCTGATCGAGATCGACGGGCGCCGCTTCGAGCACGATGTCGTGGTCGAAGGAGGCGTCGTGCGGCGACGCAAGAAGGCGGCCTCGAAAGCCTACCGAGACCGGTACGGCCATACGCCGCTCTCACTCGACGAGGCGATCCCGTGGTCGGCGCATCTGCTGATCATCGGGACGGGAGCCTCCGGGCAGCTGCCGATCATGCCCGAGCTGTACGAGGAGGCTCGCCGGCGTGGGGTGGAGATCGTCGCTGAGCCGACGGAAGTGGCCTGCCGGCTGCTGCAGGCGGCCGATCCGGGGGACGTGGCGGCCGTCCTTCACGTCACCTGTTGAGGCGGCTTCTCAAAGATCGGCAGGGGGTCGGCGAGCGACAGATCTTGCGGTCGGTGATCAAGATCGCCGGCTCCTCGGCGTCGAGGATCGAGCTCGAGATGCCCGAGTAGTTGGGCTCACCCTCGAAGTCAGGCGGCTCACGGTAGACCGTGAGCAGGGTCAGGTTGGCCCCAGGTCCCCCGGGGCGCGCCGGGCGCATCCAGGCGGGACCCCGTCACGACGGCAAGATCGTGTCGCCAACCGCCGTCGGTGCGCCGACTACCTGCCGCGCTGCCTCGAGCGTCGGTCCCGCACGCGGAGGTACAGCCGCATGACCGCCGCGACGTCCAACTCGTTGAGCGCGGGATCGGCCTCGAGGGCATCCCTGGCGCGCCCGACCGAGCTCGTGTCCGCTCCATGATCGGCGAGGATCTCGCCTCCGGCCCGGGCACCCAGAGCCTCGGCGATCCGCGTCGCGGTGGTAAGCGAGGGGATGCGGTCGCCGCGCAGGATGCGCGCGATCGTGGAATGGTCGACGCCCGACTGCACGGCGAGGACACGCTGGCTCATGCGCCGGGCGCGCAGCTCGGCGGCCAGCCAGCGGGCGAAAGCATTTCCCGCGGCGGGCGGGGATTCCTCGTGCATGCATTGGGCCTGCGTTGCGTGTTCGGGCCGGCCAGGGCCACCGCGCCCGAGGCAGGGAACTTCCGAGCGCCGCACACGAGGCCGCAGCCGACGTCTGACCGTAGGTGCGTCCGCGCACCGGCGGCCATCACCCGAACGGTCAGTCGGAGCAGACGAAGGTCCTGGTCCGTGGGTGGCTTGGACGAGCCTGCTCGAGCGGCCGGGCCGAGGCGGCGCGACCCCGTCAGCCGTGAGACGACGTCTCGACCTCCAGGAAGAAGTCGGACGTCGGTGGCTCCCACGACCGCGCGCGCACCGGATGGCCGACCAGCCGGGCGAGGGCATCGGCCACGTCATCGAGGTCGTCGCGGCTCTTGATGAGCGTGCGTAGTACCGCGAGGTCATCGGAGCGCAGGAGATCCTTCGGGGCCACGAGGTGGAGCGTGCGGCCCCGTGTCCAATCCATGACGGTCTCGGTGTGTGCGCCCATGGCAGACCTCTCGCGTTCGATTGTCCAGCCATCGCTCCGCCACGACAAGACAGCGGGATGTACTCCGCGCTGGGGCGATCGACCTAGTGGGGCCGCCATCGCTGCGGGGCGAAGCTCAGCCGGCTCAACAACGCGGTCTCGCCGTAACCCTGAAAATCGATGACGAGCGAGAACTTGCGCTGGCGCAAGCGTCCCAGCAATCCCCAGGTCTCCTGGACAACGCCTTTGGGATTCCAGGCCCGGTAGCGGCTCTTGTCGATCGCGATCGTCTCGTCCACGTCGCGGAATCCTTCAAGCAGGGGCGCATTTTGTTTGGACGTCAGAAAGCAAATGCGGGCGTCGGGAAAGGCGCTGCGGATTGAGTGGGCCGCGGGCCGGGTGAACAGGATGTCACCGATGGATTTCAGCCGGATGAGCAGGATGTGTGGGCGAGTTTGCAATGGGCCGGAGTAGCTGGAGCTCCCAAAGTTTGGCGTATTTCAAAAACGTATAATAGGCATAGAGCGCCGCCAGGACCAGTCCGTAACGGCCGTCCCGAAATCCTTGTTGGGCCACAAAGACTTTCAGGAACATTGCCGCGGGGCTGAGAAGCAGCTTTG
>JADGPN010000436.1 GCA_017882465.1 Solirubrobacteraceae bacterium | reverse complement strand
CGGCGCCGAGACTAACCCAGGGCAGCGGCTGGTGTCTGGTCGGGGCGTGCCGGAGTAGCAGGCCAACAGCGAGCAACAGTAAGGCGCCGGCCAGCGCCCAGCGCGCGAGGAACGCGAAAACATCCCAGACGCCACTCTGATTCGACACCGAGAAGAACGGCGCGAGCGCCAGGCACAGCGTGGCCATGATGAAGCAGCCTCCGACGGCGATCGCAAGCGCGAATGAGATCAAGTAGCGCCTCACAAACGGTCGCTCAGGCGCAGCTCCGTAGATCCGACCCAGCGCACCCATCACCGCTCGCACGGCGCCCGACGCCTGCCACAGCGCCAGTCCGGCGCCGAGCGTTGCCCACAGCAGTTGTCCGCCGCCAAAGGCCTTGTTGACGGCGTCTGAGATCACCAAGAACAGGTCGGGCGAGACGTTCGCCTGGACCTGGGGGGCGATGTGGTCTCGCCAGACGCTGTTCAGATTGAGGAGCCCGGCGAGAGCGATCACGAACAGGAGGAACGGAATGATCGCGGTGAGGATCTGAAACGAGATCGCGCTTGCGTACGTCAGCAGGTCGTGCTCCCTGAAGCCGTCTAACAACGCCCGGCTGAGCTCGCGCGCCCGCGCCCTCAGCTGCATGCCATCACCGAACGCTCGAGCCGCACCGCGGGCTGACGGCTGCGCTGATGCGACCCTCCGCAACTTCGACATGACCCCAACGCTACTCCGGCGCATTGGCGCCGTCTCTGCGACGGGACTGGTTGATTTGGCTTGCTAGAGCCCCCACAACAGAAAACGCCCCGCCGGGGAGAGGGGAGCTTTTGGGGGTGCTGAAGAGAAGAGAAAGAACTCCGGGTCCCGCACTGCGATGGGGCACCGCAAGCGGTCGTTTTTCCGTTCGCGCTCAGGATGGCGAGCGGGTGGCAAGACACCACGAGATCCGAGTGTCGGTCCATCGCAAACAGTCGCGCCCTATCTTGCGGCGACTCGGCAGCGTATTGTCCGAGCGCGATGCCGGTGAATGTCCTTCGAGTGGCCGACCGCGTTACGGGAAATGCGATCGAGCGCTTGACGAATGCCCACCATGCCCGCAGGCTCGGCAAGCTCGGGCGCTCAGCGCAGCGCACGCCACCGGACGACGGGCGCCTTTGGGCCGCTGAGGATCCGCCGCCGCGGGCGGGCAACGAGCTCGAGGTGTTGATCGAGGGCGGGGCCTACTTCCCTGCGCTGGAGCAGGCGATCCGCGGCGCCCGGCGCAGCGTGCTGATCGCTGGGTGGTGCATCACGCCGGGGTTTGCGCTCGCCCGCGACGAGCCGCCGGTGCTTCTGCGCGAGTTACTGGGCGAGGCGGCCGAGTCGGTCGATGTTCGCGTGCTGCTATGGGCCGGGGCTCCGGTGCCCGTGTTCGTGCCCCGCCGCGCCTCGGTGCGCGAGGGGCGCGATGAGCTCGTTCGCGGGACGCGCATCAAGGCCGCGCTGGACTCGAATGAGCGCCCCATGCACTGCCACCACGAGAAGCTGGTCGTGATCGATGACGAGGTCGCCTTTGTCGGCGGCATTGATCTGACGGACCTGAACGGTGATCGCTATGACACGCCCGAGCATCCGGCGCGTGGGCGCATGGGCTGGCACGATGTCGCCTCGCGGCTGCGCGGACCGGCGGTGGCCGACGTCGGCCACCACGTCGCTCAGCGCTGGCAAGCCGTCACCGGCGAGCGCCTGGAAGCGCAGCCAGCGGACGTGGTGAGCGCCGGCGGTATGGAGCTGCAGATCGTGCGAACCGTCCCCGAGAAGCTCTACGACTTCGCGCCGCGCGGCGACTTCCGGATCATCGAGGCATACCTGCGCGCCCTGCGCTCCGCACAGCACCTGGTCTACCTGGAGAACCAGTTCCTGTGGTCGCCGGAGGTCGTGAACATCCTTGCCGACAAGCTCCGCCGGCCGCCGGCGGAGGAGTTTCGCGTCATCATCATGCTGCCCGGCAAGCCGAACACCGGACAGGACGACACCCGCGGGCAACTCGCCCTCCTCGCTGAAGCTGACGGCAACCAGGGGCGCTTCCTCGCTACGACAATCCGGGCGCGCTCGGGTAACACCAGCGACCGCGTTTACGTGCACGCGAAGGTCGGGATCGTCGACGATCGCTGGCTCACGCTCGGCTCCGCGAACCTCAACGCTCACTCCTTCTTCAACGACACCGAGGTCAACGTCGTCACCTGCGACGCGGTGCTTGCGCGGGACACGCGACTGCGACTGTGGGCCGCCCATCTCGAACGCGACATCGACGAGGTCGCGGGCGACCCGAGCACCGTCGTCGACGAACTTTGGCGCCCGATTGCGGCCGAGCAGCGCGCCCGCAGGAACCGCGGTGAGCCGTTGACACACGGGCTGGTGGAGCTGCAGGCGACCTCACGCCGCTCCGAACGGCTGCTCGGCCCGTTGCAGGCGCTCCTCGTTGACGGCTAGCCGCTCGCTCCCCGGACGCAGAGGCTAGGATCGCCACCGTGGACGACTTGCTCGCGAGCACACGTGGCCGAGGGATGCCATGAAGGTCTTGGTAGTCGCCAGCGAGCCGATCTCCGCCGATCGCCTGCGCACGGCGCTTGGCGCCGCCACCGATGATGCCGAGATCGTGGTCGTCGCGCCTGCGCTTCACCTCTCAGCCCTGCGCTTCTGGCTCTCAGATGCCGATGAGGCGATCCAACGGGCGGAATTGGTCCAGCGCGAGACGACCGAGGGCCTCGATGACGCCGGGCTGGACGCTCGCGGCGACACCGGTGAGGGCGATCCCGTCGAGGCGGTGGAGGACGCCCTCGCCACCTTCCCGGCTGAGCGCATCCTGATCTTTACTCGCCCCAGCTCGGAGCAGCGCTACGACGAGGGCATCGACGCCGAAGCACTGGAGCAGCGGTTCGGGTTGCCCGTCGAGCAAGCCAAATAGCTCACCGAGCACGCTCTCGGTTCGACCGAGTTGGCGATGATCGTCCGCCTCGCCGATGAGACTTTCGGCGATGCGGGTGCTACGCAACGCCGGCCGCGAGGCCTACGCCGTCTTCCGGGCCGAGACGCCAACCCATCGCCGCTTCCGCGATCACTTGGTCGCGATCGCGATCGCGACCATCGGCGTCGATCTGATCTGCGCCGTCCTCGCCTACCTCTTCGAGCGCCACGCCGCCCAGACGGAGATCGAGACGTTCGGCAGCGCCCTCTTTTGGACCAGCACCCAGCTCCTCACCGTCTCCTCCTCGATCAAGGACCCGATCTCCTTCGGGGGACGGGTGCTCGACGTCTTCATGGAGGCCTATGCGATCACGGTGATCGCCGCTCTTGCCGGCGCCTTTGGCGCGTTCATTCAGAAGCGGGGTAGCGAGCTGGATGGCAAGGGCTAAGCCAGCCCGCCATATCCGGGGTGACGCGCGAATCGGGGGCCGTCCCCTGCGAACGCCGAGCGAGACGCGATCGAGCGCGCCGTGGGCGAGTTGACGGGGGTCGGTCTCCTCCTCCTCCTCCTGCTCCTCCTCCTCCTCCTCCTCAACGCTTGATCTTCCCCAGCCGCGCCGCTCTGCGCCTCAACGAATTGCTGGCGCATTGATCTCCACACGGCCCGAGCCGGCCTCCCGAAGCCGCATAGCACTGGGTTCAAACCTGCATCGGGCGATTTCGGGCACTTCCCGCCAAGAGTGCTCGAATCGCCGACATATCCGCGCATATCCGCGCACATCGGGGTCCACTGGAATCAGGAAGATGCTGCCTGCGAAGGCCATGTCGCTCGCCCCTTAGAAGACTCGGCGGAAGAGATAGATGGCTAGCAGGATCAGGATGATGACTATGAGAATTCCTACGATGGTCAAGACGAGCTCCTTGTTTGGGTTTACGTTCGCTTTGGTGGAAAAGATCGGGTGGAGGAATTGGTCCCGGCGCTCAGCTCAGCCGAGTGTT
>JADGPN010000105.1 GCA_017882465.1 Solirubrobacteraceae bacterium | reverse complement strand
TCCCTGACCTGCCGCCGCTATTGACAAACTGGGGACCGCGGATACGATTCTCGCTTAATTAGATCAAGTTTGTTGAGTTTCTGGCCGGCGTGATGGAAACGGGGGCGTTCGCGGTGAAGGTTCGGCGTCGCTGTGACCGTGTCCGAGACGAGGCTCAGGACTCGACTGACCGAAGGCCGGGTCAGCAGGCGAGAGCCGCTGGCCTGCGCCCCAAGAAAGGAATCGCATTGCGTCTCAAAATCAGGACGGTCGCTGTCGCTGCGGCCGTGACCCCGGTGCTCGCCGTGCCCAGCGCGGCGGCGGCTGCGACGGTGATCGGCTCGGGCTCGAGTGCCGAGCAGCCCGTCCTCACCGCGCTGTTCGCCGGCTACGCGAAGGTCCATCGAAACGTCCACTTCGTCTATACGGCTGACGGCGGGAACGCCGGCGTCAAGGACGTTCAGCAGCGGCGCAGTCAATTCGCCGTCAACACCCGCGCTCCGCTCCCCAGCGATTCGGGCACCGTTCAGTACAAGCTGTTCCTCGATGGTCTCTGCGTCGCGGTCAACAAGGCCAACAGCGTGAGCAACGTCCGGCTCACACGGGCCGCGAACATCTTCCTCGGCGTGTTCACGAGCTGGTCCCAGGTGAGCGGCTCCGGCCTGACGACGACGATCGATCCGATCGGCCGTAACTCGGCCGCGGGGTCCTACACGTTCTTCCAGCAGGCGGTGCTCAAGGGCCAGACGCAGGCCTCGAACGTCGAGCAACTCTCCTCGGACGGCCTGGTCGCGACCGCGATCAAGCACGACAAGAACGCAATCGGATACGTCGGTCTGGCTCACGCCGGCAAGAGCAGCGGAATCAAGACCGTGAAGCTGAACGGCGTCGCCTGCAACGCGACGCAGATCAAGTCCCAGAAGTACCCGCTCACGCGGTTCATCTGGGGGGTCCTGTCGCTCAAGCATCCCAACAGCGCCGCGGCCCAGTTCTTCGACTGGGTACGGACCAGCTCCGCCGCGGGCAAGATCGTCGCCAAGTCGGCCGTGCCGGCGTTCAACAAGAAGTAGGCGCGGCACGGAGCGAGACATCGGACCGCAGATGGTCGAGGAGTTTCGACTCGACACGGAGCCGACCAGGGACTCCGACCGGCGCGCCGAGCTGATGCTCGGCGCGCTGGTCTGCCTCGTGGTGGTGTTGCTGCTCGGGATGTTCGCGTTCGTGCTCTACCAGGCGTGGCCGTCGTTCTCGCACAACGGCCTCAGCTGGTTCGGGAGCCGCGGGAACGTGGATTCGCAGATCCAGGCGATCTTCAACTCCGGCACCTCGCTCGGCCACGAGGTGTACGCATTCCACGGCTGGCCGCTGATCTGGGGAACGGCCTTGGTCGTCGGTGGCGCAGTCACGATCGCGTTCGTGTGCTCGCTGTTCGTGGCCGTGTTCATCGTCGAGTTTGCGCCGGATGCGCTGCGCCGCGTGCTGGAGCCGGTGGTTCGCCTGCTCGCGAGTGTGCCGTCGGTGATCTACGGGCTCGTGGGCGTGTTCGTGCTGGTGCCGCTGATCGGCAACCACCTGATCACCCAGGGCAGCAAGGCATCCGTTCAGGGGATCATCACGCTCAACGGCTACAGCCTGCTGGCTGGTGTCGCGATCCTCACGGTGATGGTCGCCCCGGTGATGGTGGCGATCTTCTCGGACGGCCTGCGGGCCGTCCCGCGCGGCTGGATCGAAGCCTCGCTCGGGCTGGGGATCAACAAGTGGCGAACGGTCTGGAAGATCGGAGTCCGGACCGCGCGGCCGGCGATCGTGGCCGGGACCGTGCTCGCCACGGCTCGCGCGCTCGGAGAGGCGGTGATGCTCTCGATGGTCTGCGGGGTCGTCTCCTTCGCGCCCAATCCCGCGGATGGGTGGATCTTCTTCGTCGAGCCGACCCGGCCGCTGGCCTCGACGATCATCGCCTTCATCGATGACCTCAGCACGCCGCCGATGCGGCACACCCTGTACGCGATCGCTGCCGTGCTGCTGTTGTCCGCGGCCCTGCTCTCCTTCGGGGGCTGGGCGGCCAAGCAGCCGATGAAGCGCTACGGAGCCCGCACATGAGCCTGCTCGAGCTGCCGGTGTCCCAGCCGGGACCCCGCGCGCCTCGGGCCGCGCAGTCCCCGCCCTGGCGTCTGATTGACCGCGTCGGGCTGGCCGTGGCCTGGCTGCTCGGCCTCCTCTTCTGCGCGCTGGCGGGAGCCCTGGTGCTGTATTTCCTCGTCCAGGGGATCAAGTACGTGCGCCCGTCGCTGTTCCTGACCAACCCATCGCCGGGGTTCACGGCGACGGCGACCGGTGGATTCCTGGATCCGATGCTGGGGACGATGCTGGTGAGCGCAATCGCGATGGCGATCGCTCTGCCGATCGGGATCGGGGTCGCCGTGTGGCTGAGCGAGTACGGCCGCCCCGCCGCGCTCGCCCGAGTGGCCGAGTCCACGATCGAGATGATCGCCGGCACCCCGTCGATCGTGCTGGCGCTGTTCGGGATCCTGCTGTTCGAAAGCCCGGCCCTCGGCTTTCTCAGCCGCAGCTCGGAAGGGGTCGTGTTCGGGCGCTCGTTCTTCGCCGCGGGGGCGATGCTGTCGCTGGTCGCGCTCCCGCTGGTGGTCTCGAACGTTCGCGAGGGCCTGGAGGCGATCCCGGATCACGTGCGGGAGGCGTCGTACGCGCTTGGCAAGACCAAGTTCGCCACCACGCGCCGCGTGCTCCTGCCGGCGGCTCGCCCGTCGGTGCTGACGGGCGCGATGCTCGGTGCCGGACGGGTGATCGGTGACACCGCGATCATCGTCGTGCTGCTCGGGGCGACGCTGACCTTCGACAGGTCGGGGTCGGTTCCGCTGCTCTCGACGCTGCGCGGCACCGGCAGCACCCTCACCTACTACGTCTTCTACAACGCGCCCACCGGCGAGGGCAACCAGCCGACCAAGGCCTACGCCGCGGCCTTCGTGCTGCTGATGATCGTGCTGGCCCTGAACGTCGGAGTCGATATCGCCACCCGGCGCTCGCGGAGGCTCAGATGGAGTTCCTGACGCCGCCTCCGGTCCGCCGCCTGACCGGCGAGGAATCAGTCACGGAGCCGCTCGGACCGACCCGAGGGCTTCCCGCCCCGCCGGGGAACGGGAACGGGAATGGAAACGGCAACGGGTCTGCGCCCGCATCGCCGCTCGTCGGTGGCCGGCGGCGGATCGCGTCGACGCCGCTGGCGATCGACCGGATGCAAGCTGAGGCGCTGTCGGTCGCCTACGGTCGCAAGCCGGCGGTCGACTCGGTCTCGCTGCCGATCCGCCAAGGGGAGGTCCTGGCGCTGATCGGACCCTCCGGATGCGGCAAGACGACCCTGCTGAGGTCGCTCAACCGCCTCACCGAGCTCAACAAGGACGTCTCTCAGTCCGGCCGGATCACGCTCGACGAGGTCGACATCGCGACCCTCGATCCGACCGCTCTGCGCCGCCGGGTGACGATGGTCTTCCAGCAGCCGAACCCGTTTCCGATGAGCGTGTTCGACAACGTCGCCTATGTCCTGCGCGAGCAGGCCGCGCGCCGCCCGAAGCGCGCCGCGCTGCGCGGGGCGGTCCGCGACGCCCTCGCCCGCGCCGGACTCCTCGACGAGCTCGGCGATGACCTCGACCATCCGGCCCTGCGGCTCTCAGGGGGACAGCAGCAGCGCCTGTGCATTGCCCGGGCACTGGCCGCCGATCCCGAGGTGCTGTTGCTCGATGAGCCGTGCTCGGCGCTGGATCCCCAGTCGACCCAGGTGATCGAGGACCTGATCGTCCGGCTGCGCGAGGACGTCGCGGTGGTGATCGTCACCCACAACCTGCAGCAGGCCTACCGAGTCGCCGACTACGTGGCCTTCATGTACCTCGGCCGGCTGGTCGAGTACGGCACCGCCGGGCAGCTGTTTCGCACTGCGCGCGAGCAGCGGACCAGGGAGTACGTGCGCGGTGAGTTCGGTTAGCGCCGTCAGTCGGCGAGCTCCGCGACCGCTCACGCTCGTGACGGCCACCGCCACGGTCGCACTCTCGGTCGCGCTGAGCGGGTGCGTGTCGACCGAGCAGAAGGCGGCGTGGGTCCATGTCGAGGACGCCCGCATCATCGCCTCCCAGGGGCCGGTGGTCGTCTGGCACGCCGGTCGTGAAGCGAGGGTCACTCGGGTGGCGCTGCTGCGCACTCGCGGGCGCGTGGCGATCGTGGTGCAGCTGCACAACGCCACCTCCCACGCGCTCAGCGACCTCCCGATCTCGGTCGGCCTGCGCCGTCCCGGTGGCGCCCGGGTGTTCCTCAACCGCGTCGCCGGTCTCGCCTACTTCCGCACCCACGTGGCGCTGATTCCCGCCGGATCAAGCGTGACCTGGGTGTTCACCGCCCTGGCCCGCCGCCACGCGACCGGTCCGCCGTTCGCCGTGGTCGGCAGCGAGGCCAGTCCACCGATCACCTCGGCCCACACGATTCCGCAGGTCGCGGCGGTCCTCGCCTCGGCCACCAGAGCGCAGGACGGCCTGGTGCTGCGGATCCTCGTCAGCAACCGCTCGTCGATCCCGCAGACCGGACTACAGGTCTACGCGACCGCGTCGTCCGCGAGCCGGTATGCCGCGGCCGGGAGCGCCACGATCCCGAACCTGGGACCCGGGGACTCGACCACCACCAGCGTCCGCCTGGTCGGACGCGCGAGCCGCGCGCAGATCCGGCTTGAAGCGCTACCCACGATGTTCTGAGCAGGAGATCAACCGTGTCAACGACCCACGATCGTCAGCCGCCACCCGCGGCGGTTCCTTCGCCCTCGGTCCCCGGGGAGGCCTCCCCCTATCAACCCTGCGACGCCTGCGGGGCACCTCTCGACGATCGCCAGCGCTACTGCGTCGCCTGCGGCGCCCGGCGCAAGCACACCGACGATCCGGCCGCTCGCTTCCTCTCAGCCGCAACGGGGCGGCGACGGGCAACGGCAGCGGCGCCGTCGACCCCTGCTCGGCACCGGCGCGGAACGGCGTCGGCGGCAACGGCCGCCGCCGTCGCGGTGATCCCCCTGGCACTTGGCCTCGGCGTCCTGATCGGCCGCGACTCCTCCGGCAGCGACAGCAAGCTGATCGCCGCCCTCCGGGCCGAGAGGGCCCCGGTGGCCGCGGTGTCGGGCCCTGCCGCCGCAGCGGGGGCGAGCCACGCCTCGAGAGTCGCGAGCGCCGGCTCGGTACCGCCGGCCAGCACGTTCGGCTTGACCCGCGGCTATGCCGTGCAGCTCGGGACGCTGCCTGCAGGCACCGGGCAGACAGCCGCCGCCGCAGCTGAGCAGGCGGACCGGGCGAAGGGCGCGAGCGGGGTCGGGCTGATCGCCCAGTCGGATTTCCATGTCACGCCGAGTCCGCCGCCCGGTGCCTTCGTGATCTACGCGGGCGCCGACACCAGCCAGGCCGCCGCCCAGAAGGCGCTGGTCAGGCTGAAGACCAGGTTTCCGACCGCCAAGGTGATCGCCGTGCGGGCGGTTGGGGCGTCCTCCGGGCCGGCGCCGGTGCTGAGCCGGACCCGATATGGCGCCGCCCACCAGGTGGCCGGTTACAAGCCCACCCCGCAGGCGCTGGCACAGGGCGCGCAAGTCGCGGCCCAGGACAGCCATTCGACCGGCCAAGCGGCGTCAGGATCCGGTCTTCCCGACGTGGTGGCCGTGCCATGAGAGGACTCAAGCCAAGCCGCCCGGCCAATGGGAACGCAGCTCCGGGCACCGTGGCCGGCGCTGTGAGCGTTCCCGCGGCCGCCGCACCCGACCCCGCGCTGGTGGCCGAGCGCGAACGGCTGACCGAGCGCTTCACGGTCATGCAGACAGAGCTCGGCGGCCTGTTCTATGAGATGGCGATTCGCGACCACGTGCGCCTCGAGGTGCTGATGCCCAAGGCCGCCGCGCTGCAGCGGATCGACACCGAATTGGCGCAGGTCGAGCACCTGCTCGCGGGCGGCGAGAACCGGATCGGCGGTCACTGCCGCAGCTGCGGCGCCGTCTACGCCCGGGGAGCCGCGTTCTGCTCTCAATGCGCCGAGGCTCTGACCGCGTGAGGCATCTGTTCCGGCCTTTGCGGGAGGCGCGCGTGACGCTCCCACAGCTCGCGCTGGTCAGCGTCCTGTCCGCCGCGGTGAGCGCGCTGATCGTCATCTCGGCTTTGGGTGAGACGGACACCGAGCGCGCCGTCATCGCCGCCCTGGGCATGCGTTCCGCCATCCTCGCGTCCGCGGCGGAACGCGGCCAGCCGGGCGTGCCGACGGCATCGGCTGCGCCGGCGGCACCGACCGACAACGCTGCGCTCGGCTCCGCTGACTCCGGCACGGGGACCGGCGGGGGCGGGAGCTCCGGCTTGTCGTCGGACTCGGGGCTGTCGTCGAGCTCGAGTGGCGCGAGCGACTCTGGCGGCAGTGGCGGCAGTGGCGGCTCGGGAGGTTCGCCCGGTTCCGGAGCCGGGGCCACCTCGGGCGCGGCCAACGCCCCGGCCACGGGCTCCACCGCGCCCGCGTCGAAGATCAAGCACGTGTTCGTGATCGTGGTCGGCACCGCGAGCTATGAGGCCGCGTTCGGTCACGGCTCGGCCGCTCGCTACCTGAACTCCCGGCTCCGTCCCAAGGGGGAGCTGCTGAGCGAGTACCACACGCTCGCCGCCTCGCCGCTCCCAGATCTCGTGGCCATGATCTCCGGCCAGCCTCCCAACAGCGAGACCCTCACGGGCTGCCCGGTCTACAGCGAGTTCCCTCGCGGCAGCGCTCCGGACAAGAACGGGCTCGTGCCCGGAAGCGGCTGCGTATACCCGAACACCGCGCTGACGATCGGCGACCAGATGGATAGCGCCCCCCTGCCGTGGCGGGGCTACATCGGAGGGATGAACTCGCCCTGCCTGCATCCCAACTCCGGCGCCGTCGACGCTTTGGGGACAGGCGGATACGCGACGAGCGCCAATCCGTTCGTCTATTTCCACTCGCTGCTCGATCTCGGCGACTGCCAGAGCGACGACCTTCCCTACGGCCGGTTGACCGCGGCCCTCGCCTCGAGCGCCCGCACGCCCAGCTACTCGTTCATCGCGCCGGACCCGTGCGACGCGGGCGCCTCCGCCAACTGCCCGAACGGCCAGGCCCCGGGGATCGCCGCTGCCGACGCCTTCCTGCAGCGGGCCGTGCCGCCCATCCTCAGCTCGCCCGCCTACCGTGCCAGTGGCGCCCTGGTGATCGTGTTCACAGCCGCGCCCGCGGGCGCGACTCCGAGCGCCGGCACCACCACTGGGCCGGCGGCGAGCGGCGCTGCGGCGCAGGCGGCCGGAGGCGCACCCGTCCGGACCGGGGCGCTCGTGCTCTCGCCCTACACGCGAGCGGGCACCATCGACGCTCACGCGTACGACCCCTATTCCGTGCTGCGGTCGGTCGAGGACGTATTCGGACTTGCGGCCCTCGGCAGGACCAAATCAGCGCGGGCCTTCGATCACCGCGTGTTCAGCCGCTAGCGCTGCGTGGTCGCGTCATGACCGGGTGTTAGCCGGGTGTGAGGCTGGCCTACGGGACGAGCTGGAACAGCACGCCGAACGTGTGTAGCCGAACGTCCGGTCGGCAGTCGGCGCCCCGCTCTTGGCCCGCTATGCGCGCGTGCGATGATTAGTGCATGTTCGAAGACGAATTCAACCGCGACAACTTCGAGGAGATGGTGCGTTCGATCGCGCGGGAGGTCAGCCGCTCGATGGAGCGCGCGTCGGAGTTCGACCTGGACGAGATCGCCGGCGCGATCGGCGTGGACCCGGTGCGCGCGCGGGAGTGGGTCGACGGCGCCGTCGGATGGTTGCGTGAGCAGGCCGAGGGCATGGGCCACGATGTCAGCCCCTGGGGTCCCGGGCCTGCGGATGCGCCCAGCGACGATCCGGCCCCGAACAGCGGGCCGCATCCGCTCGATCTGCCGACGCCGGAGCAGGGCCGTGCTCTGGCCGCCCTGGACTCTGCGCGCTGGACGGTCGAGCCGGGCAGCCACGTGCTCAAGGTTCACGGCGACGGGCCCGGACCGGGCGACCCGCTCGGCCTGGTCGGAGAGCTGCGAGCCAGAGACTGGATCGCCGCCGACGGTCAGGTCACCCTGGTGGGACGCCGCGCCCTCAGCCGCTGGCTGGACGTCGACCCCGAGTAGCAGTGGCGAACCTGCCGGACTCCGCTCGGGCCGTACTGGAGTCGCCCGGACTCGCTCATCTGGTCACCCTGGAGCCTGACGGCCGTCCCCAGGTGTCGATCGTCTGGGTCGGGCTCGATGGCGACGAGATCGTGGCCGCGCACCTGCCCGAGCATCGCAAGGTCCGAAACATACGCCAGGATCCCCGGGTCGCACTCTCGATCGAGACCGACAGCCGCAACGAGATCGGGCTCCAGGAGTACCTCGTCGTCTACGGGCAGGCCCGGATCACCGAGGGCGGTGCGCCCGAGCTGCTCCAGCGGCTGGCGCGCACGTACATCGGGCCGGATGTGAAGTTCCCGCCGATGGACAACCCGCCCCCGGGCTTCATCACCCACGTCACCGTCGAGCGCGTCGCCGGCGTCGGTCCCTGGGCCGGCTGAGGGCGGGTCGAGCGCCTCGAGGCCTCACCGCGCCCTGGAGGAGCCGCACGTCCGCCTGATGGAGTTCGGCGGACGGACGATGCGGGCATTGCTCACGGTCGAGGCGGACGGGATCGCCTCCGATGCCGAGCTAGCCCGCTGGGTCGACGCCGGCGCCCGATACGCCGCCTCGCTGCCGCCCAAGTAGCGGCCGCGGCCGATCGTGCCTACGCTCCCGCGATGAGCGAGCTCGAGTTCCTCGGTGCGCTGCACGTCGAACTGCTGCGCCACGATGAGCTACGGGAGGAGAGGGCCGCCCATGAGCTGTTCCAGACCTCGACCGTTCGGGCTCTGCTCGCCGGCGCATTCGACGGCGATGTCACGCTCGGGGAGCTGCTCGAGCACGGCGATCTCGGGCTCGGGACGCTGCACGGTCTCGACGGTGAGCTGATCGTCCTCGACGGACGAGCCTGGAAGGCCGAGCTCGATGCCACGCTCACCGAGCCGGAGCTCTCCCGCACCACGCCCTATGCGGTTGTGGTCCGGTTCTCTCCCGTCCGCGCGGTGGCGCTGCTGGGGCCGTTCGGCGAGTCCGAGCTCGAGCGCCGCCTGCGCCATCGGGTCGACGCTGCGCGGTGGCCGACCGCGATCCGGATCGACGGGCACTTCGAGTCCGTGCGCGTTCGCTCGGTGCCCAAGCAGGCGCATCCATATCCGCCGCTTGCGGACGTGATCGCCCAGCAGCGGATCACCGAGCTGACGAACGTCGCCGGCACGATGGTCGGATTTCGCTTCCCTGACCCGCTCGACGGGATCGAGATGATCGGCTCCCACCTCCATTTCGTCACTGAGGACCGCGCTCACGGCGGCCACGTGCTGGGTTACCGGCTGCTCGAGGCGACCGCACTCCTCGACGACGCGACCGAGCTCCACGTCGAGCTGCCGCCGGCCGTCAATGCCCCAGGCCGTGGCGTGACGATCGACCAGGTCGCGCTGGGAAGGCTGGAGAGCGACTCCCAGCGGTGAGCACGGGTCCGGGAAATCGGCGGTCCGGTTAGGGTCAGTGCCCGATGTGCTTTTCGCCCGAGGCCGACTTCACGGCCGGCGCGGTGGTAGCCGCGGTCGGAGTCGAGACCCTGCGCCGGGTCCGTGCCCCGGGTGAGCTGATCGTGGCAGCGCTGCCGCTCCTGTTCGGCATCCATCAGCTGGTCGAGGGCTTCGTCTGGCTCGGGCTACGCGGCCAGGTCCCGAGCGGGCTCGGCAACCAGGCCAAGGACGCCTACATCGTCTACGCCCACGCGATTCTTCCGGCGATCGTTCCGCTCGGCTTCATGCTGCTCGAGCCCGACCGCCGGCTCCGGCGCCGGCTGTGGCCGCTGGTGGCACTCGGCCTCCTCCTGGGCGGCTACCTGCTGTGGCAGGTCACCGCGTATCCGGTCGGCGCGCAGCAGGCGGGGCACTGCATCAATTACACGACCCACACCCCGAACGATGTCAGCATCGCGGTGCTCTATGTCGTCGTGACCTGCGGCCCGGCGCTGATGTCCAGTCGCCGGTACCTGCGCTGGTTCGGGCTGGTGAGTCTGATCGGCGTGATCGCCACCGCGCTCGTGCGAGTCGATCAGCTGACATCGGTGTGGTGCGTCTACGTGGCCCTGGTCAGCGTGCTCATCTTCGAGCATTTCCGCCGTCAGCGGGCGGTTGAGCAGCGGATGAGCCCGATCGGAGGCCCGGCCCTGCCTCGCTGAGATCGCTCGCTGGACGGGAGCCCGGGCTCGGGCGCTCGCTACGCTGCTGCGCCATGAGTTCAAGGGGAACAGTGGCCGTGGTCCGCGTCGAAGACCTGCACAAGCGCTACCAGGCGGACGGCCCGGAGGCGGTGGCGGGGATCGATTTCGAGGTCCGGGAGGGCGAGATCTTCGGCCTGCTCGGGCCCAACGGTGCGGGCAAGACGACGACGATCGGGACGATCACCACCCGCGTCCGCCCCACGAGCGGACGGGTGCTCGTGGACGGGGTGGACGTGGGCGAGGACCCGGTGTCGGCGAAGCTCCGAATAGCGTCCGTGCCGCAGCTCTCGAACCTGGATCGAGCGCTGACCGCGCTCGAGAACCTGACCTTTCATGCCTCCTACTTCGGGGCGCCGCGTCGCGAGCGGCGCGAGCGGGCGCGCGAGCTGCTGGGCCGCTTCGGGCTCGGTGGCCGCGAGAACGACCATGTCAACAACTACTCCGGCGGGATGGCCCAGCGGTTGATGATCGCGCGGGCGCTGATGCACCAGCCGCGCCTGCTGATTCTGGATGAGCCGACCACCGGCCTCGATCCTCAGTCCCGTCTGTTCCTGTGGGACACGATGGTCGACCTGCGCGAACGCGGCACGACGCTGATCCTCACCACCCACGACATGATCGAGGCCGACAGGCTGTGCGATCGGATCGCGATCATCGACGGCGGCAAGATCATCGCGCTCGACACGCCGACCCGGCTGCGGCGACTGCTGCCCGCCGAGCACGGCGTCGAGGTGACGGTGGCGGCGAACGCCGATCCTTCGCCGGCCTTCACCGCCGTGTCCGGCACCGAGCGCACCGAGGCGCGGCCGGCCGGAGACGGCCGCTGGCGGGTGCGCCTCTACGGTGAGGACGATGGCCGCAACGGCGGCCTGCCCGAGCAGGCACTCAGCGCCGCGCAGAGCGGCGGCCTCGAGCTGATCGAGCTCAAGCGCCTGGAGGGCTCGCTCGAGGACGTGTTCGTGCACCTCACCGGTCGCGAGCTCCGCGGCGCCGACGGCGCCCGGGTGAGCGGGAGGTGGTCGTGATGAGCGCCGTGGGAGTCACCGGATCCCCGCGCGTCGCGCAGGCCACCCGCAACATCCAGATCCGGGCGTTCGCCGCCCTGTGCGGCCGCGATCTCTGGGTCACGGTGCGCCATGAGCTCGGCTCGTTCCTGGCCCAGGCCCTGCTGCAGCCGATCTTCCTGCTGTTCGTCTTCGGCCGGGTGCTCCCTGAGATCGGCGCTGCCCGGCCCGGCTACGGAACGCAGCTGCTTCCCGGCGTGATGGCCCTGACGCTCGTGCTGACCGCGTTACAGAACACCGCGCTGCCGCTGGTGATCGAGTTCTCGTTCACCAAGGAGATCGAGGACCGGCTGCTGGCGCCACTGCCGGTGGCCGCCGTCGCGCTCCAGAAGATCCTCATCGCCGCCCTGCGCGGGGTGCTCGCCGGGCTCTTGATCCTGCCGCTCGCGGCGCTGATCCTGCCCGGAGGGATTCATATCCACGGACCCGACTGGGCCGTGCTGATCCCCATCTTCTTCTTCGGCAGCCTGGCCGCCGGGGCGATGGGCCTGGTGCTGGGGACGGCCGTGCCCCCGAACCGGATCAGTGTCGCGTTCGCAGTCGTGCTCACGCCGCTGATCTTCACCGGATGCACCTTCTATCCCTGGATCAGCCTGCACCAGCTGCGCTGGTTTCAGGTGTTCACGCTGATCAACCCGCTGACCTACGTGAGCGAGGGCCTGCGCGCCGCGCTGACCAACCTCCCGCATCTCGCCGGCGGCTGGATCGCGCTCGGGCTCACGGTCGCCCTGGTGGTCTTCGGCACCTTGGGAACCCGCCTGTTCATCCGCCGCGCGGTGGATTGAGCCTACGAACAACCACCAAGCGTCTCACCAAGCTTGACAGGCTCCCGGGCGGCCGCTGATCCGAGAGGAGTCATCAGGGCAAGCGCCGCCTGCAGTGCCGGGCTTGTCGCTGGAGACGGCGCGTGAGGCGTTCTGCGGTGCTCCGGTTACTGCGTGGGTACCGGAGACGGCTGAGCACCCGTCATCGCGGCGAAGTGGGCGTTGATTTGCGACTGGCCTAGGAGCGAGTCGTAAATCGCCACCTTGCCGATTGCGCCCGGGAAGAAGCTGTCGAGCGCCACGGCACCGACGCGGAGCGTTGAACTGGCGGCCTTTGGTGCGATGCTGTATTCGCTCATGCAGCCAGTTGGGTTGTGGGCAGAGGCGTTCCATTCGACGCCGTTGACCCAAATGTTGATGGTCCCCGGGTACGAGCTACGGCAGCCCGAAGGCGTCGTCCGCGTCTGATACTCGCCGACGACATGGAGCCACTGGCCTGCCTTGATCACATTGCAGAAGGGCTGCCAGAAGGCGCCGCTGCCGTAACCGGCGGTCAGGTTGAAGGCGTACGCGCTCAAGCGGTTACAGCGGCCCTCGCTGTTGACGCTGGCGTACATCCGCGCTTCCCATTCGCAGGTGGGCGAGTAGTTCGAGCACTTGCCCATCCAGTTGGCGAAGTCGTTGGCCCACTGCAGAACGTCGGGGCGAATCCACGCCTCCCACGTCAGTGCCTTGGTGGTCGGAATCGAGAACACCGAGCTCGACGGCACTTCCATGTACTGGCTTGAGCCGCTGAAATCGGCGGCGCTGTCGCCGTTGGGCATCGTGGCGGCCTTCGGCGCGCCATTCACGTAGCTTCCGGTGTGACCGTTGCGGGTCTGGTCGGTCTCGCTGGAGCCGGCGTGCATGTCCCATAAGGCCACGGGATGGTCAGCCAAGACCGCGGCGGC
>JADGPN010000435.1 GCA_017882465.1 Solirubrobacteraceae bacterium | reverse complement strand
GCCCGATAGTCATCATCGCGCGAGAGCAGACCACGCAACTGCGCCTCAAGCTTCGCGTCGCTCGCGGCGAGCAGCCCGCGGATCGCTGAGCGGATCAACGTGACCGTGTCCATCGTCGCGACCGCGTCATACAACGACGTCGAATCCAAAACCCGCCGGCGGCCGACCAAACCAGCCTGCTTCGCGGTCTCGAGCACCGCCTCGAAAATCCTGTCCGGACGCTCGGAGGCCCGAAGCCGGGCGCGCATATCGACCAGCACCGTATGCGCGAACCCTGGATAGTCGAACCCCAGCCCGCCTGCCGCGTACTTCCACCGCGCGTCATACGTGAACCGGTCGACCGCCTCTCGATCCGAGCACCCCTCGAACCGCTGCAACACCATCACCACCGCCACGATCATCGGCGGTACACAGTTACGCCCGGAATCGGCGAACAGGTCAGCGAACATCTCATCCCCGAACAGCCGGAAACACTCGCGGTGCAACAGCCCGTAGATCGAGTCAGGCGCGACACGACCCTCGCAGAAACTCGTTGTCGTGAACACGTTCGCCTGGGTGGGAGTCAGTCCTAAGCTCATACCCTCAAGTATGACTTGAGGGTCGGACGGAAAACCGGTCAAAAACCGGTCCGACAACCCTCACGAAAAACACCAATCTCCTAGCGCCATTCATCGGCCTGGTCATGCGTTCACAACTGCGGGTAATCGAGGCGGAGACCACCGGCCGCTAGACCGACCGGGTGCACATACGGTGCGCCGGTTCGCGGATCGGCAGCGATCAAGAACAGTCGATCAACCGCCCGCGCAGCTTCCCTACTTCCGACACGGCGCGAGACTCTGCGCGCCGGACCTCAGACCCCCCAACGCGCGGGATCCGCGACTCTCGCGGGCTCGCTGCTGCTCCCGAATCGCAGAGCGGAAGTGCGCCCAGGCGGGCGGTGGCGTTGCTGGTCCTGCTCAGATGCAGCAGCGTCCTGGAGACTGCTGGATCTCGATCCGCACGAGCGTCTCGATCGCGCGGTCGGCACTGTCGCTTGCATGGCGTTGCGATCGCCCGCACCGGCGCCGGTGGAGCGCGCCATGGCGTGTGCGTGCGCTGTGCGGGTGACGTGAACGGATTGGTGCGGGCGACCCGCGGCGGGTGTGGTGAGGTGTGCGGGTCCAGTGGCGAGCTGCGTATGCGGCAGACGAGGGGCTAGCAGGTTCCGTCCTGTGGCTGCGTGAAGTCGGTGGCGATGTGTTCGACGCTTTGGGCGAGCAGGACGTTGAGGGTCTGACGCTCGGTGAGTGTGAGCGGCGCGAAAACCTCGTCGTCGATCTCGAGCAGCGCGCGGTCGAGGTCGGCCAGGCGTCGCTCGCCGCTGGGGGAGAGCTCGATGATCGCGCGGCGACGGTCGGTCCGGTCGCGGTGGCGCTCGATGAGGCCCGCGTTGTCGAGGCTGTTCAGGATCGCGACAAGATTGGTGGCATCGATGCCGAGCAGTTCGACGAGCGTCTGTTGTGGGGAAGGCCCGCGCTCGCGAAGGTGCTGCAGCGCGTGGAGCTCGCGGGGGCGCAGGCCCAGTGGCTCGATTGCCTGCTCGATACGCCGGCGCATCCCGCGGGCGAGCTGTGAGATCAACACGCTTGATGCAGCGGTGCGAGCCTCGGAGCCGGTCGCGCTCATGGGACGAGTCTAGAGCCACCGACCGTTTGTGGTATACCAACGCTTTGTAGTCTGTCATGTAGTTCGCACCCTAGGAGCCACCGGCATGGCGATCACTCTCCCGGACCCCGGCCCGCCCAACCTCGAGTTCGAGCGGCCGGCTGGCCCGGCTCGACTCGAACGCACCGCGGCCGCGCTTGCAGCCCGCGGGTTCAATGCACAAATCGCCGACACGGCGGCGCACGCTCGAGACCTCGTGTTGGCGTCGATACCGGACGGCGCCGAGGTGCACATCGCGCTGTCGGAGATGATGCGCGAACTCGGGGTCACCAAGACGATCGACGAGTCCGAGCGCTATGACTCGGTCCGAGCCAAGCTCAGCACGCTCGACCGCGCGACGCAGGGGCGCGAGATGCGCAAACTCGGGGCCGCACCCGACTACATCATCGGCAGCGCACACGCCATCACCGACGACGGCCAGATCGTCGTCGGCTCCGGGTCCGGCAGCCAACTCGGCGCTTACGCCTACGCCGGAGGACACGTGATCCTCGTCGTCGGACACCAGAAACTCGTCCGAGACCTGGACGAAGGCCTCCGCCGGGTACGCGAGTACAGCCTGCCGCGAGAGTTCGCTCGAATGCAGAGCGCCGGGTACCCCGGAAACCTCCTCGCCAAGACGCTCATCATCCACAACGAGCCCTCGGGGCGCATCAACATCATCCTCGTGCCCGGGACACTGGGCTACTGATACAGCCCAACGCATCGGCATCGTCCTCACCGCGACGACGATGACGGCAGCCTGGCGACGGCCGACGGCTGGGAGTCTGCCCCTGCGGGTGAACCAGGCTGACGCGCTGTTCTTCGCTTTGGCTGGCGCGAGCCTCGCAACACCGGCGAACGTCCGGATATATTCCCGGTCACGATCCGGGCGCTCTCGATCGGCGTCTTATTCGCAGTGGGCACGGCGGTCAGCGGCGCCACTGGACCGCTCGTCCTTGCGGAGCTGACGAAGGGAAGAGGCACCCCTACAAGGTCGCGCTGGCATTCACCATCGGCGGTGTCCTGATCATCATCTCGGGCATCGTCGCCTACGCCCTGGCGGTCCCCGCCGAGCGGCGCAGCCTAGAAAGCGTCACCCGGCCTCTTTTCTTTCCGCGTCAGCGCCCCGGCCACAGGAGATTGAAGTTCCCGTCGCGTGATCCTGGGCCGTGGGCTTGAGGGGAGGTGCGTAGAAACTACTAACTGCATCAAGTAGATCATCTCGATAGAGATACCTGGCAACCCTCATGTAGCCCGCTCCTCCTAGCTCGACAATCGGCGGGCAGACTGAACCTGATCCCAGCCAGCCAGGAGGTGGCGGTGGGCCGGACACGAGAGGCTTCCATGGCCGCTGGTCGACCGCGTGACGGCGCGCCGTCCGGGCTTCCGCCGGCCGCGTCCCCGGTCCTTGCGGGGTCGCCGGCGGTGTCCGGCACGGAGGCGCGGGCGCAGGCTTCTCCGGAGGAGCTGCTGGCGCTTCTGGCCCGCGAACACCGCGGTCACCCCGGAGCGCCAGGCCTTCGCCGTCTGGCGGAGAGGTTCGCCTACGGAATGCTCGGGCTGTTGTTTCCGCATTTCGCGACCCGGGCCGGGATGGGGCGCGACGAGCTCGCCGAGGAGCTGGCGGCGTTGGCTGAGCTGCTCGCGCAGGCTGCGGCAGCGTCCGACCCGACGGCGCCCGGTGCCGCGGGCACGAGAGTCGTCGTCGAGCACCTCTTCGCTCGGCTGGGCGCGATCCGCGAGGCGCTATGGCTGGATGCGCTGGCGATTCACGAAGGCGATCCGGCGTCCCAGAGCGTCGATGAGGTGATGCTCGCCTATCCGGGTTTTCTCGCCACCGCCACGCATCGGATCGCGCACGAGCTCTACGGTCGTGTGGCGCTGTTTCCGCGCCTGCTCACCGAGGTTGCGCACCGCGCAACCGGCATCGACATCCATCCCGGAGCGCTCCTCGGAGCGTCGTTTGCGATCGACCACGGGACGGGCATCGTGATCGGCGAGACCGCGGTGCTCGGCGCGCGGGTCAGGCTGTATCAGGGCGTGACCTTGGGCGCCACGCGAGTCAACAAGCGCCTCGAGAGCGTGAAGCGCCACCCGACCATCGGCGACGACGTCGTGATCTATGCCAACGCCACGATCCTCGGCGGGGAGACCGTGATCGGTCGTGGCAGCCGCATCGGCGGCAACGTGTGGCTGACGCGCAGCGTTGCGCCGTATTCGGTGGTCATGCCGACTGCACGCGTCGAGCGGCG
>JADGPN010000434.1 GCA_017882465.1 Solirubrobacteraceae bacterium | reverse complement strand
TTGAGATAGCCGGTCCGGCTCGAGGGCCTCTACCACTGGATTCATGTCGCTGGCGGCTAGTCGGGCTGATGCCGATTGTGGGCACAGAGCGGCTCAGGCGATCCGCTTCGCGGCGCGTGCGGTCGCGGCGATCGTCGGTGAGCTGTGAGTCAGCGTCAGCGGCTTCCGGTGGGGTTTGGTGTTCTCGATCACGGCGCTTGGGAGGCGATCGGGGTCTACCGCACTTGCCGGGGGGCGGGAGACCGCGCTGCTGGCGATCACGGTGAAGCACCGCGCCGCCGGCTGAGGGGGGGTCCGCTGAGCTGGCTTGAGTTCCTTCGCCTCGGGGGCGCGAGCCGGACGCTGCTGCTTATTGTGTGGTGGTGCCGGTCGAGTTCTTGTCGGATGTGGAGGCGGCCGCGTACGGCCGCTATGACGGAGACCCGTCGCGGGAGGAGCTCGATCGGGTGTTCTTCCTCGATGACGCCGACAGGGAGCTGATCGACAAGCGTCGCGGCGAGCACAACCGGCTGGGGGTTCGCGTTGCAGCTGACGACGGTGCGGTGGCTGGGGGTGTTCTTGCCCGATCCGACCGCTGTCCCGGAGGCGGTGCTGAGCTATGTCGCGGGGCAGCTGGAGGTCGAGGATCTCTCGTGCGTGGGTCGCTACTTGGAGCGCCGCCCGACGCGGTTTGACCACGCGGAGGAGATCAAGCTCGCATGCGGGCTCGTGGAGTTTGCGCAGGTCCGCGCAGAGTTCGAGGACTGGGTGACGGCGCGGGCGTGGATGACCGGTGATGGTCCGCGGGCGATCTTCGTTGACGGGGTCGAGTGGCTGCGGAAGCGCGATGTGCTCCTGCCAGGCGTGACAACGCTGACGCGTCTTGTCGCCAGTGCGCGCGCGGACGGTGACGAGCGATGCGCTACGTCCACCCCGGCCCAGCCGCGGTCGCCGAGATCACCGAACTGCTCGACCCGCCCAGACGAACGGGATAAGACCAGCTAGGGCAATGGGCGGATGCCAAGCTCGGCGATGACGGCTTCGATGTCGATCGGGTAGGAGGCGAGCCCGCCCATCTTGGCCGCTGCTGACTCCAGGCCCCGCAGAAGGGATCGGAGCTGCGGCAGGTACGCGCCGCTGCTTGCGGCTTGTCGCGGCGATAGCCCCTCGAGTGCGGGCACGGGCTCGCTGAGCCAGCGTTCGGTCATCTCCTTGCGCGCCGCCGCGGCCAGCTCGGGCGGGAGCGGTTCGGGCGTCGTGGCTGGCTTTCGCGTGCGCGCGTTCGCGAAGGCCTGCTCGGGCGGCTCCGCGCGGCTGTCCAGCAGGCTGGCGTCGGGGAGCAGTTCGGCGATGAAGTCGATCGCCCACGCCAGGCGCCGCTCGGACAGGCCCTCGTAGCGCAGCGTGTTGCTCTTGAGCGAGAACTCCCCGAGCGTCACTGTCCCCGGGATATGGATCACGGAGGTCTCGACCACCGCCGCGCCGCGTGGCATTGGGTCTGGTTGCATCGCTACCAGCCGCTGGCGGTCAGCGATCCACGTAAACGAGCCGCCACCGTCATCCAGACACTGCTCACAGCGCTTCAAGGCCCCAGCAGCCACGTTGCGCGTCACCCGCCAGCGCGCACTGACGACGGCGATCGGGTCGCCCTCGGTCGTGACCGGAACCAGTGGTCTGGGCTCGAAGGAGAACAGCTGTGCGGGCGCGCGGCCAGCGATCTCATCCAGCGCGTCCTGGTCGAGCCCGAGACGGTGCGCCAGTTGCGCAAGCAGATCCCGCAGATCCTCCTCATCGCTTGCGCGATAGGAGCGAACCGCCCCCCAGAACTCCGCGCTATCAGGCTTCAGGTGACCAAGGACGATGTCCCAGCGCGCGACGTCGCGCGAGATGTTCGGGCTCTGGACTGTGATCTGGCGGCCGCCCGCGTAGGGCTCGACCAACAGTCGCTCGCCCGGCCAGGACTCGACGACCCGCCAGAGGCGCAGCTTCGCCCCAGCGTGGGACGCTGCCAGCTCCCGTACCTGAGGATCGGGGCCGGCGCTGGCGTAGCGCTCAAGCGGCGTCCCGCCGCCAGCCAGCTCGCGGTCGTGCAGAAACCACGCCGCCGCCCAGGTCTCCTCGTCTTCTGTGATCTCGCGCCGATCGCCGAGGAACTCAAGCAGCGCCGACCGCAGCTCGCCGGGAAACTCGCCCTCCGCCCAGCCCGTCACCTCCTCGACCAGCCGGCGATGATCGCCCTCCACGCCCGCATCCGGCGGCCGCCGAGCCGAGCCGCAGCAGCGCTTGTACTTCTTCCCACTACCACACGGGCATGGATCGTTGCGGCCCGGCATCTCGCGCGACGAATCTACCGCAACCGCAGCACCACCGAACCGCGGCCCGATCACCCGCCTTGCTCGGGATCCGCCGCCCGGCGAAGCGCCTCGAAATCAGTGCGCCAGCTCGTCCCATCCGCCCCCGCGATCGTCAAGCGCGCCTCGGTCAACCGCCGGCCGGCGCCGACAACGATGCTGACTGGCAGCCCAGTTTGACGCGACACACCATGGGCGGTGACATAGTGAATGCTGATCGAGCCTGAGCGTTCCGGCAAGCCCGTGCCCGTCACCGCAACCACCTGCGCGAACACTCGCAGGGCGTCCTCATCAGCCAGAGCCCGCACGATCGCAGCACGATCACTCTCGACCATCTCGACATTTCTATCGCGCGCGCCGGTCGGATCAGAGGGCGTGCGCACAGCGGCCCGAGAGACCTGGCAGTGCAGGAAGGGGCCCACGCTCGCGGTCACCAATCGTTACCTGCGTGACGTCGCCCCGATGCACGATGGTCGACACCGAGCACACGGCTAGCACGTGTAGTCTGGCCAGCGAGGCATGACGCTTGGCGGGACGACCATGAGAGCCGGGCAAGCGGGCGATGGCGGGACACATCGCCGACGCGTCTTGCGCGAGCCGCGCACCCAAGGCCGCGTCTGATGGCGGAGCGCATCGTTGCCTCGCCGGCCACCGGCGCCGAAGTGCTGTACCGCGTCGTCTCGATAGGCGGCGCGGCGATCGACGACTTCCGCGGCCGCCGTGACCTGCCCCGAACCCGTCCGCTCCCGCCCGACACTCCCTGGCTGCTGCTGGCCGGCGTCTCGATGTTCGATACCCCGGCCGCAGCGTTGCGGATCGCTCAGCGGCGACCGGCAGGGTTGGCTCGCGTGCGTCTGAAAGTCGACGTCGGCATCCACTTCGCGCGCACCGGCCGCCCGGGGCACGACACCGTCTGGGGCGCCCCCAGCGTGCTCGTCGCTTGCGTGGAACAGGTCGATCGGGCATCCTGAAGAGGTGACCTACGGCGTGCTCTACATCGACGAGGGCAACTTCCTCAACTGGTACGACCGGCGCGAAGACGCCGAGAAAGCCGTGCTGCACGTCGCCGAACAGGATCGCGCCGAGGCCAAGAAGTTCGGCTACTTCACCTACGACGACGCCGGCGAGCCGATCGGCGAGTTCCTCTCAGGGGCGGAGCTGCTCGCCGAGCGCGCCGCCGCCTGACCTGCAAACGGCATCGTCTGCACCGAAGGCCCCGGCTACCAGACGCATCGGTCGCGGCCCTCGCGCGCAGGGCCGGCGGCGCCCGGAGGGGTCGAATGGCCCTTAGCGTGACTTTTCGTTCCATTGTTCCCCACGGGCCAGGTTCCGCTGCCGCACCCGGCGCTGACGAGCGACGCTCAAGGCAAGACTCGCAGACCCACGCCTACGGCCCAACGATTGCTCGACGCGCCCGGACGGCTACCGCCTGGCGGTCCGCCTACCGCACCCGCCAAACGCCCTCAAGCGCCACGTCCACGAGCCTCCATGAGGAGCCGCAATCACGTCTACGCTAAGACTTCGAAGATGGACTCCAAGGAGCAGCGATCCACCCTGCGGGCGGCTGTCTACCGGGGCGACGGACCGGCGGTCGTCCACCTGCTGCA
>JADGPN010000014.1 GCA_017882465.1 Solirubrobacteraceae bacterium | reverse complement strand
CCTCCACGGCCCATTGGCAAAGCCCCGCTCTTTGGCGGGGCTTGTGGGCGGCCGCAGCTGAGCGGCGCCTACCCGTTTCCTCATCTCACCAGCGCGGACTGCGTGCCAGTTCGCGCGGCGGTCTCAGCGCGCGCTGAGACGACACCACCGACCATTCGGACACGTATCCGTGCTCGCGCTGGAAGCGGGGTCCTTCACCCTCGACCAGAGCACGGATGACGTCTTCTACGCCGAGCCAATGATCGACTGCGACGCCGGCTGCATGGCCGGTCCGGTGGGCGATATGCCCGCGGCCGGCATATCCGTTCGGCCAATCCTCGAGGACGAAGTCGATTTCAGTACCGGCGGGGATTGTGAGCGAGTCGATCAGCATTCCGTACTCGGAGACGTTCACCACGACATGCAGAGTCTCGTCACCCGACGGCTGCGCGATCAGTGCCCGCAGGCCGCTGACGGTCACGCGCTTGTGGGTGCGAGATTCTGGCTGCATCGGGTCTCCGGGCCGGCTTTGTCTGCTTCATCAGCTGTAGCTGATGTTCGACCACTGTGCATCGTGGAAAACCCCCGACGCGGGCGGGTAGCTTCTACTGACGGGACGTTTCGCGTGGTCGGCCGGGTCAGCACCACTAGGCGTCCGCGATGCGGCTCAGCAGAGCGAGGGCCTCGTGCAGCAACGCCCGCTCCCCCGCATCGAGCTCACGCTCCAGAGCCTCCGTGAGCCAGCTCTCGCGCTGTGCGCGCCGGGCTTGGAGGAGCTTGCCGCCCGCTGCGGTCAGCTCGATGAAGGCACGGCGGCCGTCGGACGGGTCGGCTCGGCGAGACACGAGCCCCTTGGTCTCGAGCTCGTGCACCGTCTGGGCCATCGACTGCGGACGCATGTGCTCGCCGGCGGCCAGGTCGCTGATGCTCGCCGGGCCTTCGCGGTCGAGCCGGCTCAGCACGACCACGCGACCGACGGGCGGGCCGGGCTCGGCGCGCAGGCGGCGAACCACGCGCCCGAGCACCTCGCGCAGCTCATGGGCCAGCACGGGACTGGTGGGATCTCGGTCCGGCACGCGGCACAGTGTAGTGGACATGGACAGGGAGACTGTACAGGTAGCCTGTGTGATTCTGGGATGCCGATGCGGACGCTGCACCCGGATCGCTACAAATGGATCGCCCTGCGCAATGCCACGCTGGCAGTGCTGCTGACCACGTTGGACGGCTCGATCACGATCATCGCGATGCCTGACACCTTCCGCGGCATCCATCTCGACCCGCTTGTCCCCGCGAACGCGATCGTCGCCTGCCTGATCGCCGCGGCGGCGTCGCTGATGCGCGGCGGGCACCCCGCCCACGAAGACGGCCCAACGTCGATTCCCCGCCGCGTGATGGCGGCCGACCCGGAGGACCGGCGGCGCCCTAGAGCGACCGGGCCTGGCGGGCAGGTCGGCTCTGCGGGCGTGGGGTGCTCGACGCGGCAACCGTGAACCAGACCGTGTTGCCGCCCGTCCTGTGTTCCAGTCCCCAACTGTCGGACAGCGTGTCGACGATCCGGAGCCCGCGGCCGGTCGGCTCGTCGGGCCCCGGCGAGCGCATGGCCGGCGTCCCGCCGCCGCGATCGGTCACCTCGACGCGAATCTCGGCCCGATCGCGGACGACCGAGAGCTCAAAGGCCGCGTTGGTATGGCGAATGCAGTTGGTGGCAAGCTCGGAGACCATCAGCTCGACGGAGTCCCGCACCTCGGGCGACGTGTCGCTCAGACCCGCGGTGGCAAACCGGCGCGCGGCGCCGACGGATTCGGGGACACAGGGGAATGTGCGCGTTCGGTTCATCGCTGGAGTCGAAGCTTTCCCTGGAGTTCCATCCGCATGATGACCTGCTGCAGCAGCGGCGAGGCATCGCGCAGTTCGACCTCGCCCACGGCGCCCGCCCATCTCACCCATACGGCGATCGCGGAGCTGTCCGCGAAGCGCAGTCCGCCGATGTCCACCAGGAGATGGTGCGGCCTCGCCGCGATGATCGGCGCCACCGCGGCATCGAGCCGCTGCACATTGGAGATGTCCAGCTCGCCGTCGACGGTCACGACGGCGGTGCCGCCGTCGGTTCGGCCCACGTCGACCCTCCCCGCGCTGGGGCTGCCGACGGGCCGCGGGTCAGACTCGGCGGAGGCGGTAGCGGATTCCTTCCCCAGCTTCAGGCCCCCAGTCACGAGTGAAAACCTACCGCCCCACACACACACCTTGACTCCCCGGTGGGCAGGAGTAGGCTCGCCGCGAGTCGGCGATGCCCAACCGCGAGTCGCAGCGAACCGGAAAATGGCGATCCGTCATCGGCGAGCTACGCCGGCGGTACCTGGACGCGCTTCTGAGCGGTGCCGAGGACGAGGCCGAGCGGGTCGTCCGTGAGGCCATAGACGCCGGCGCGCCGGAGACGGTCATCGACGCAGACGTGATTGGCGCCGCAATGCAAATCATCGGCGACATGTGGGAGAGCGGCGCGATCACCGTGGCCGACGAGCACCTTGCCACCGAGATCTCCGTGCGTGTCCTGATGCTCCAGCGCGAGACCTTCCGCTCCGCCCGGCGGCGGGCGGGCGCTCCGGTGCTGCTGCTGGGCATCCAGGGCGAGCAGCACACGCTGGGGCTGCAGATGGCCGCCAGCATCCTCATGCACGCGGGATATCGCGTGATCATGCTCGGCGGTGACCTCCCGCTGGACGAGCTCCCAGCCGCCATCGATCGTCATCGCCCGGCGGTGGTGGGCCTCACGGCCACGATGCCCAGCACGGTGGAACAGCTGACGGAGGCGATCGAGGGCGTCCTGCACCACGCTCCTGGCGCGGGCGTGATCGTGGGCGGCTCCGGAGCTCCCGACTCGTTTCCTGCTTTCGCCGGTGTGGTCGCGTGCCGTCACGTCGGCGACGCGGTCGAGCTCACCGACGGCCTGTTGCACCGCTCGGCGCTGAACTGAGCGCAGTCAGGCTACGGCCGGGGGGCGATGAGATCTCCGACCAGGACGCCGACCTGCTGCACCGCCATCGCGGCGCTCCTCAACGGCGGCATGATCGAGGCCGAGCAGCTCGACGAGCTCGTCGACGACGCGATCACGCACTTCCTGCGCGGCTCGCGCGTATCGGCCTGAATGGCTTCGGCGTCCGGGCGTCCCCGCCGCGCCGGCCGTCGCTCAGCGGCGCGGCTCCTGCACCAGCGGCAGTGTGAATGCCCCGGACTGCACGCCGCCCAGGTCGAGGGTGACGAAGCGGAAGCCGGCGGCGATCACCGCCTGCCGGACGGCGTCGCGCAGGGGCGCGACAACGGCCCGCGAGAGCTCGGACACGGGCAGCTCGATCCTCGCGACGTCGCCGTGATGGCGCACCCGCAGGTCGCTGAAGCCGAGCGCGCGTAGTCCCGCCTCCGCGGCCTCGATCTGCTGCAGCTTCTCGGCTGAGACCTGGGTGAAATGGGGGATCCGGGAGGCCAGGCACGGCGCGGCTGGCTTCTCGGCGCACGGCAGCGCGAGTCCCCGGGCAATGCGCCTCACGGCTCGCTTGTCGATCCCGGCGTCGGCCAGCGGGCGCAGCACGCGGTGCGCGAGCGCGGCTTCGGCGCCGGGCCGGTCGGGGCGGCGGGCGTCATCGGCGTTCTCTCCGTAGGCGACCGCGGACAGTCGGTGACGGGTCACCACCTCATCGGAGATGCGGGTGAACAGCTCGTCCTTGCAGTGAAAGCACCGGTCCGGGCCGTTGCGCCGATACTCGGCACGGTCGCCCTCGTGGGTCAGGACCTCGACGACCCGGACGCCGACGAAGGCGGCCACACGGTGTGCGGCCGCGCGCTCAGCGGCCGCGAGGCTCGGCGACGCGCCGAGGATGGCCAGGACATGCTCGCCGCCGAGCGCGCGCGCCGCCAGGGCCAGCAGGGTCGAGGAGTCCACTCCGCCCGAGAAAGCCACCCCGAGCGGCGCCGTGCCGGCCAGAAGCCCGGCCACGTCGTCGGCCATCTGGCGCTCGACGCCCGCCAGGTTGTCGCGTCGAACCTCCACGCTGCAATCGTAATCAGGCGCGGTGGGCGGCCGCGAACAGGCCGGCCACGCGGTCGAGGTCCTCGATCAAGACCGGGATCGAGGCTCGCAGGCGGTCGTAGGTCCCCACGAGCTTCGGGTCGGCCGTCACCCGCGGTGGCGGCGGGCCGCCCACGTCGGCGAGCAGGGCCAGGGCATCGGGGAGCGTCGACGCCCGGCCGAGGGCGAACAGGCCCAGCGCGGCGGCACCGAGTGCGGTCCCCTCCACCTCGCCGACGATCTGCAGCGGACGGTCGAGCATCGCCGCCATCACCTCCCGCCACAGTGACGACCGAAAGACGCCGCCGGTGGCCCGCACCGAGCTCACGGGATCGACGGCGTCGAGGCCGTCCACGATCAGCCGCATCTGCGCGCACACGCCCTCGATCGCCGCCCGGACGAGGTGCGCGCGCGTGTGCTCGCGGCGCAGGCCGAGGTAGGCCCCGGGAACGTCCGGGTCCCACAACGGCGCTCGCTCGGCCATCAGGTAGGGCAGCATCACCAGCCCGTCGCAACCGGGGGCGACGGTCGCCGCGAGCTTCAGCAGCTGCTCGTCGGCTCCTGCCTCGGGCGTGGCCGCCACATCGGGCGTCAGCGACCGCTCAGCCCAGCGGACCACGGCGCCTCCGTTGCTGATCGCGCCGCCGAGGACCCACACGCTGTCGGTCAGCGCATAACAGAAGAGCGTTCGGCCCTCGTCCGCGCGCGGCTCGGAGACGGCCATGCGGACCGCGCCGCTGGTGCCCAGCGACAGCCCGGCGACCCCTGGAGCGATCGCTCCCGTGCCGAGGTTGCCGAGCGGTCCGTCGCCGGCGCCGGCGATGACCGGGGTGCTCGTGGGCAGGCCGACCTGCTGCGCGGTCGCCGCCGCCAGGGCCAGCTTGGCGGTGGTGGGCAGGATCTCCGGGAGGCGCTCGGCAGGGATGCCGCACAGTTCCAGCGCCGTCGTGCTCCAGGTCCGGGCCACCATGTCGAGCAGGCCCGTGCCCGACGCCGAGGACAGCTCGGTGACGACGGTGCGCGTCAGCCACAGCAGCACGTAGTCCTTGAGCCCCACCCACCAGCGGGCAGCGGCGAACGTCTGCTTGTCGTGCCGGGCGAACCACATGAGCTTGGTCAGCGGCGTCATCGGATGCACGGGTGCGCCGGTGCGCTTGTGCAGCTCCGCGCCCAGAGCGGACCGCCGGAGCGAGCGCGCCTCCTCGCGGGCTCGCGAGTCGGCCCAGGTGATCAGCGGAGTGAGGGGGCGTAACCGCGAGTCGAGGGCGATCAACCCATGCATCGCCGCGCTGACCGAGACCGCCAGGACCTCGGCGCCCTCGGCGGCCGCCACGCACTCGGCCAGCGCCGCCGCCACCGCGGCCAGGACCGTGTCCGGGTCCTGCACCTCCTGGTCCGGTGCCGGCGCCAGCAGCGGATACTCGCGGATCGCCACCCGGCGCCAGGACGAGCTCAGTCCGAACACCACCGCCTTGACTCCGGTCGTGCCCACGTCGAGCCCGACGATGACCTGCGCGGGACGGTCCGCGCTCATCGCTGCCTCGGCCGGGTGAGCTGCCGACTCTGCTCGACGACGGTGGCGAGCACCTCGGCGTCCTCGCCAAGCGCTGGATCGAGAAGGGCCAGGGTCCGCCGGACCGCGTCGGGCAGCGCACCGGAGGCGAGCGGGACCACCTCGTCCGCGCGCGCATCGGAGACCGGCGCCCCGATCCCGCGCAGGTGGCAGACCCAGGCGGCCAGCACGCGAGTGGCGCCCTCGGGAAGCCGGCCGGCCGCCCGTTCCGCGCGCAGCACGGGCAGGATCCGGACCGGCAGCTTCTGCGACCCGTCGGCCGCGATCTGCTCGAGGCGGTAATTGATCCGCGGGTTGAACCAGCGCTCGAGCAGGGCGGCGCGGTAGGCCGCCACCTCGTTCCCCGGCGGCTCCAGGTGAGGGCTCGCCTCCGACCACCACTGCTCCACCCAGCCCCGGCACTCCTCATCGGCGATCGCCTCGGCCACCGTCCCGCGTCCCCGCGCCGACCCCGCGTAGGCGAGCAGTGAGTGGCCACCGTTGAGGAGCCACAGCTTGCGGCGCTCGAACGGCCTCACGTCCACGGTGAATGTCGCTCCGGCGTCCTCCCAGCGCGGCCGCCCGGTCGGGAACTCGCCGCTCAGCACCCACTCGCTGAACGGCTCGGCGAGAACCGGGCAGGAATCGGCGGCTCCCGTTGCCTCGAGCACCGTGCGCACGTCCTCCGGCGTCGTGCGGGGGGTGATGCGGTCGACCATCGTGGTCACGATCGAGACCGACTCGGTCATCCAGGTGGCGAGATCGGGGTCGACCAGCTCGCCCAGCTCCCGCACAATCCGCCCCGCGATCTCGCCGTTGCCCGGCAGGTTGTCGCAGGGCACGAGCGCGAGCGGCCCCGCGTCGGCCCGGCGCCGCGAGGCGAGCCCCGCGACCACCCGCGCCGGTGGGGTGCGAACGAACGCGCCCGGGTCGCGGCGCAGGGTCTCGAGGTCGGCCCGCACCTCGGGCCGGCCGAGATCGAGGCCGCCGTTCGCCCCGCGCATGTAACCCGCCTCGGTCACCGTCAGCGTCACCGCGGCGAGGCTACCCGCGCCGAAGTGGCTCAGCCAGGCTTGATGGTCGGTGGCCAGCCGCGCCTCGGAGACGCTGCTGACGATCTCGAACCGGTCCCCGTCACCGGCCCGTGTGACCAGCGTGTATAGCCCCTCCTGCCCACTCAGCCGGCTGGCCAGCTCCGTGCTTCCGCGCCCGGCGAACGCGGCGATGCCCCAATCCGGCGCGTCTGCTGCGTGCTCGGTATACCAGGCCTGATGGGCACGGAAGAAGTTCCCCAGCCCGAGGTGCGCGAGCCGGACCGGCGCGGCGGCCCGGCCGTGACCATCCGCTCTCGAGAGCGCGGTGCTCACAGCTTGAACACCGTCGTCGGGCGACCGCTCACGAGGTCGACAGCGGTCTCGGCGGCCTCGTGCTCATCGAGCCGGTGCTCGCTGACCAGACGGGCCAGGAAGCCCGCGTCGACCCGGCGGGCCATGTCGTGGCGGGCCGGGATCGAGCAGAACGCGCGCGTGTCGTCGACGAACCCGGAGGTGCGCGAGAAGCCGGCGATCTCGGTCACCGCGGCGCGGAAGCGCCGGATCGCGTCAGGGGCGTCGAGGAACCACCACGGCACACCGACGTAGACCGAGGGGTAGAACCCGGCCAGCGGTGCCAGCTCACGTGACCACACGGTCTCGTCGGCGGTGAACAGCACCAGGTGGAATCCGGGGTGCGTGCCGAAACGCTCGAGCAGGGGGCGCAGCGCGTCGGTGAACTCGATGCCGATCGGGATGTCGTGGCCGGTGTCGGCTCCGAACCGCTCGAAGCTGGGCCGGTGATGATGACGGCGCACGCCAGGATGCAGGGTCATCACCAGGCCGTCCTCGCACGACATTCGCGCCATCTCCAGCAGCATGTGGCGCCGGAATGCGATTGCCTCCGCGGCGGTGGCGTCACCGGCCAGCCCCGCTCGGTAGATGCGTGCCGCTTCGGAGGCTGCGAGCGGGTCGGTCCGCACGTCGGCGTGGCTGTGATCGGCCGACGTCGCTCCATGGGCGATGAAGTACCTGCGCCGCTGCTCCAGCGCGCGCACGTAGCCGGGGAAGTCGCCGGTGTCCGTGTCCGCCGCCTCGGCGAGCGCAGCGACCGCGTCGCGCCATCCTGGTGCGCCGGGCTCGAGGTAGCGATCGGGCCGGAAGGTGGGGATCACGCGTCCCGGCCAGGTTGGGTCGGCGCGCAGCGCAGCGTGCGCCGCCAGGTCCGAGCAGGGATCGTCCGTGGTGGCCAGGACCGCGATCCCGAAGCGCTCGAACAACGCCCGAGGCCGATAGGCGTCCTGGGCAAGGCGCTTGCCTACGTGGTCGTAGATTGCGTCCGCGGTTCGCGCCGACGGGCGCGTCGTGACGCCGAAGATCTCGGCCAGCTCAGACTCGAGCCAATAGCGCACCGGCGTCCCGCGAAAGAGCTCCCATCGCTCGCACACCGTGCGCCAGGCCCGGCGCGATGCCGGCTCAGACGGCCGCCCCTGCCCGACCCCGAGCGCGTCCAGGCCGACGCCGTCGGCGTGCAGCAGCCGGGTGACGTAGTGGTCGGGAGTCACGAACAGCGCCGCCGGATCCGGAAACGGCTGATCGTCGAGCAGCAGCCGCGGATCGACGTGGCCATGGGGCGAGACCAGCGGCAGCTCACGCACCGTCTCGTACAGGCGCCGCGCGATCGCACGCTCGCCGGGCTCGGCGGGCAGCAGCCGGTCCGGGTCCAGCCTCAGCGTGGAGTCGCCGGCGACCACGCGCGTATAGTGGACCATCGGCGCGGCGGAGCAACCCTCGCGTCAGCTGATCCGACACGGCCCTGGTTGTCTTGAGATGACAGAAACGGTCGCCCCGACTCCAGCCTCGGTGGCGCGGATCGGTGGGGCCGCCGAGGTCCTGAACGAGGATCAGATCCGCGACTTCGTGACCAGCCGGCTGAGTGCGGCGGGGCTCGACGGGCGCAGCGTGTGCGTGCTGGTGCCCGACGGGACCCGCAGCTGCCCGCTGCCGCTGCTGCTCTCGGCCGTCCATGGAGCGCTGCACGGGCGCGTCTCCCGCCTCACCGTGCTTGTCGCGCTGGGGACTCACGCGGCGATGAGCGATACCGCCCTCGCCTCCCACCTCGGCTACCCGTCCGGTGATGGCGCCGAGCGATATCCGGCCATGACCGTGCTCAACCATGCCTGGTGGGATCCCTCGGCGTTTGCGGACATCGGCACGATCGCCGCCGGCCGGATCGCTGAGCTGTCCGAGGGGAAGCTGGACCACACCGTACACGTGCGCATCAACCGCGCCGTCGTCGAGCACGACGTGACGCTGATCGTCGGTCCGGTCTTCCCGCATGAGGTCGTCGGCTTCTCGGGCGGCAACAAGTACCTCTTCCCGGGCGTCTCAGGCCGTGAGCTGATCGACCTGTCGCATTGGCTGGGCGCGCTGATCAGCAGTGCCGAGATCATCGGGACGCGCGGGATCACTCCGGTTCGCGCCCTGATCGACGAGGCGGCGGCCATGGTCCCCGGCGAGCGCCTCGCGTTGTGCCTGGTCCCGCAATCCGGCACCGATGCCCTGCGTTCGATCGCCTTCGGCGATCCGGTGGCGGCGTGGGGCGCGGCGGCGGACGTGTCGGCGCAGGCGCACATCCGCTACCTCGAGGCCCCGGTGCGTCGGGTGCTGTCGCTGATCCCCGCCAAGTACGACGACATGTGGACAGGCGCCAAGGGCTTCTACAAGGTCGAGCCGATCGTGGCCGACGGCGGGCAGGTCGTGCTGTATGCGCCGCACATCCGTGAGATCAGCGCCACCCACCCGCAGATCGCGCAGATCGGCTACCACTGCCGCGACTACTTCGTCAAGCAGTGGGACCGGTTCAAGGATCTCCACTGGGGCGACCTCGCGCACTCCACCCATCTGCGGGGCGCCGGCACCTATGACGAGGTTCACGGCGAGCGCGATCGCGTCACCGTGACGCTGGCCACCGGCATTTCCGAGCACGTGACGCGCGGGGTCAACCTCGACTATCTGGACCCGGCCGAGGTGGACCCCGCCCTCTGGGCGGCCGACCCGGACACCCTGGTCGTGCCCGACGCCGGGGAGGACCTGTACCGGCTTCGGTGAGCGATCGAGCGATCCGCGCGGGTGGAGCGTTCGAGAGCCGGGACTAGACTGCGGCCGATGTCGCGGGTGGACGTACGCGAGCTGGTCGAGCTCCTGTCGCGCGGGGAGCTGTCGCAGCAGGCGGTCGAGGAGCTGCTCGTCCGGGCGCCGCTTCTCGACCTCGGCTTCGCGCGCCTGGACACTGGGCGCGGTGCTCGTCAGGGCGTTCCCGAGGCGGTGCTGGCCGAGGGCAAGAGCCCGCAGCAGGTCGCGGCGATCGTGGCTGCGTTGCTGGAGGGTGGCAGCGAGACGATTCTCGTGACCCGAGCCGGCCACGAGGTGCGGGCGGCCGTGCGCGCGGTCGCCCCCGAGATCGAGGAGGACGTCGAGGGGCGGCTGCTGTGGCTGGCTCGCGATGCCCCCGTGGCCGCTGGCACGGTCTCCGTCGTGTCCGCCGGCACCTCGGACGGACCGGTCGTCCGCGAGTGCGCGATCTGCGCGCGGCTGTTCGGAGCGCACGTCCGCGTCCAGGAGGACGTCGGTGTCGCGGGGCTGCACCGGCTCGCGCTGGCCTTGGATGACCTGCATGCGGCCGACTGCGTCGTGGTCGTCGCCGGTCAGGATGCCGCGCTGGCCTCCGTGGTGGGTGGCCTGGTCTCCTCGCCGGTGATCGCCGTCCCCACCAGCACGGGATACGGAGTCGCCGCCGGCGGCATTCCGGCGCTGCTGTCGATGCTCAGCTCCTGCGCCGCCGGAGTCGCGGTCGTCAACATCGACGACGGGTTCGGCGCAGCGACGATCGCGGCGCGGATCGCCCGCGCCGCCGCGGGCGCGGCGTGAGCGCCGCGCGGTTGCTGTACATCGACGCGATCGGCGGCGTCGCCGGGGACATGCTGCTGGGTGCGCTGCTGGATGCCGGCGCGTCACTGGAGCAGGTCCGGGCCGGTCTGCGTGGGCTCGGCGTCGACGGGCTCGACCTCGCCGCCCAGTTGTCCGAGCGCCACGGACTGGCGGCCACGTCGGTACGGGTCGTGGCGCCGGAGGAGCATGTCGAGCGCGACTGGACGGCGGTGAGCAGGCTGCTCGACGGTGCCGGGCTGCCTGCGCGTGCCCACGCTCGGGCGCAGGAGGCGTTCCGGCGCCTGGCGCACGCCGAGGGCCGCGTCCACCGCGTGGCGCCGGACCAGGTGCACTTCCACGAGGTCGGCGCCGTTGACGCGCTCGCCGACGTGTGCGGGGTGGTCCTCGCGCTCGAGGCGCTCGGGATCGAGAAAGTGTCGTGCTCGCCGCTGCCCGCCGCACGCGGGCTGATCTCCGCGGCGCACGGCGTACTGCCGCTTCCCGCCCCGGCGACCCTCGAGTTGCTGCGCGGCGTGCCGCTGTATGGCGTGGAGCTGGAGACCGAGCTGGTGACACCCACCGGCGCGGCGCTGGTCACCGCGCTGGCCGAGGACCGCTTCGGACCGCTACCGCCGCTGGTGCTCGAGTCGATCGGGTACGGCGCCGGTACCCACCTCCTCCCTGACCGGCCCAACGTCGTCCGGGTCCTGATCGGAGCGCAGGTCGCCGATGGCCCTCTCGGCGCCCGTCGTCCGGCCGTGCTCGTGGAGTGCACGCTCGACGACCTATCCGGCGAACTCGTCGCCGCCGCCGTCGCGGCCTGCGTCGCGGCCGGGGCGCTCGACGCCTGGGTGACCCCCGTGCAGATGAAGAAGGGCCGGCCTGGGGTGGTCCTCACCGCCGTCGTCCGTCCCGAGCGCGAGACGGCGGTCGCCGAGACGATGCTGCGCCACACCTCGACGCTCGGCGTGCGCCTGCTGCCGATCCAGCGCTGGGAGCTCGACCGTGAGCGGCACGTGGTGCTCGTGGATGAGCAACCGGTCGGGGTCAAGGTCGGTCGCCTGGGCGGCGAGCTGATCAACCTCGCGCCCGAGCACGAGGACGTGGCGCGCGCCGCCGAGGCGCTCGGCCGCCCCGCCAAGGCCGTGTGGGCGCAGGCGTGGGCGGCGGCCCAGCGAGAGCTGGGGTAGGGCGCACCGGCCTGGGACTGCATGACCTCCTCGAAGGCGGCCACATCCGGGATCTCGGCGATCAGGCCGACCCGGTTCGAGCCCGCAGGATCGGCGAACGTACGGACCCAGGGACTGCTGCGCGGGCGGACGGCTGGATCGATCGCGCGCGATACTGATGCGATGCCCGATCGCAATGTGCTCGGTGGAGAGCTCGAGCCCTGTGGCAGCGATCCCGTCACCGGTTTCTATCGTGACGGCTGCTGCCGCACCGGCCCGGAGGACCGTGGCAGCCACACGATCTGCGCCGTGGTCACCGCCGAGTTCCTCGAGCATCAGCGCCGGATCGGCAACGACCTGGTGACGCCGATGCCGCACTTCAGCTTCCCCGGGCTGGTGCCTGGTGACCGCTGGTGCGTCACCGCCGTGAACTGGCTGCGGGCGCACGTCGACGGGGCGGCGGCCTACGTGCTGCTGGCGTCGACCCACGAACGGGCACTCGAGGTGGTGCCGCTCGTCGCTCTGCGCGAGCACGCGGTCGACGTCCCCGAGGACCCGGGGCCGCTCACCGATTGAGGGCTTGAACCGCGAGGGTCGGCGCGCGTACAAGCGCATCGGCCGATCTTTGGCCAGTGGGCTAAAGGCGGGCGCCCGGCGAGGGGGCATCATCACCGCCATGCGAACCTCCAGCATCCAGGCTGGCGCGATATGAGTCCCGAACGCGTCCAGTCCTATCGGCGAGTCATCCAGATCCTCGATGACCTGGGTCCGAGCAAGCTGCTCGACCAGGAGCAGGAGCGAATCCGCCACGCCGCGGACAACCTCATCTTCAGCCGCGACCTCGACGAGGACATCCTCGCCCGTGAGTCGTTGGGCGACGTCGAGCGCCTGTGCCGCGAGCTGGTGGCGAGCGGACGCTGGGAGCACGTCACAGCGACTCGTCTCGCCGACAGCGTCTCCGAGTGCGGCCCGGCGCCCTGGGCTGCGCTCAAGGCGGCCTGAGCGTCACGGTTCACAAGGATCTCCGGAGGCCGGGGACGGCTATGTCCGAGGAGTAGCATCGAACTCATGTTGGGTCTCGGTCTCATCCTCGTCTTCGTCGCCGTCGTGATGGTGCTGGCCGAGGCGCATCTGAGCACCGGGGGGCTGATCGCCAGTGTGGCGGCGGTCGCGCTGGTGGCGGGAGCGACCCTGCTGTTAGTGGGCGCAGGAGCTGGGCTGCTGCTGATGCTGGCTGTGGTGGCCTGCCTGATGGCTGCGTCGGCGGCCGGCTTGCTGGTCCTGGGCCGCAGCCTCGGCTCGGTCCGGCGCTTGCGACCGCGCTCGGGCACCGAGGCGATGATCGGTCATATCGGCGTGGTCCGTGGTGCCGGCGATTCCGGCGCCCGCGTGTACGTCGACGGTGGGCTGTGGCGGGCTCAGCCGAGCCTGCTGGAGGAGGGAAGCGCGCTGCACGACGGCGACCGGGTGGTCGTCGAGCGCGTCAACGGATTGACCTTGGGCGTGCGCAAGGCCGAAGAATGGGAGCTGAACCCGTGATCTTGACCGCCCTCGTGATCGTCGTTGCGGTTGTGTTACTGGTCGCGTTGGTCCTGGCCGCCTTCTCGGTTCGCGTGCTGCGCGAGTACGAGCGCGGCGTCGTGTTCCGGCTTGGTCGCCTGACCGATCAGAAGGGGCCCGGTGTGGTGGTGCTGGTGCCGTTCGTCGACCGGCTGGAGCGGGTGAGCCTGCGAACCGTGACTTTGCAGATCCCGCCCCAGGAGGTGATCACGCGGGACAACGTGCCGGCGCGGGTGACGGCGGTCGCGTACTTCCGGGTCGTCGACCCGAACAAGTCGATCGTCGAGATCCAGGATGTGCTCTCGGCCACGTCGCAGATCGCCCAGACGACGCTGCGCTCGGTGCTGGGCAAGGCCGAGCTGGATCACCTGCTGTCCGAGCGCGAGCAGCTCAACGAGAGCCTGCAGCACATCATCGACGACCAAACCGAACCCTGGGGCGTCAAGGTGACGACGGTGGAGATCAAGGATGTGGAGATCCCGGCCGGTATGCAGCACGCGATGGCCCGTCAGGCCGAGGCCGAACGCGAGCGACGCGCCAAGATCATCGATGCCGAGGGTGAGTTCCAGGCCGCGGCGAAGCTGCTGGAGGCCGCGGAGCTGATCAGCCGCAACCCGGTCACGATCCAGCTGCGCTACCTGCAGACGCTGCGCGAGATCGGAGGTAACGAGAACTCCACGATCGTGTTCCCGTTCCCGCTGGATCTGCTCCAGGCGCTGAGGGCGGCCGGCAGCGACGCCGCCACCGGGACGGCGATACCCACCGTGGTGGAGAAGCCGGCGGCGATCTTGGGCAACGGCCCGGCAAGGCCGTAGTTCTCCGCAGCGAGGCGGCCCACCGCGCATGCTGGCTGGAGCACGCGGCCGAGCTGGGAGCAGATCCACCTTCGCGCCCCTGAGCCGGGTAGTGCACCGGGCGGCGACGGCGACTGGGTACGCTTGAGGTACCGGAGTCGGCCTAACGGTGGGCTCCGTTTCATACGCAGCGCACGTTGTCTTCGCCTTCCGGGTTGCAGCAACATTGCGCGATACCCGGTCCCGAGCTCGGAGCTGTATGCGCAGCGGTCCCGCCGAAGTCGAGATAGCTGCGCCCGTCCGTCGCCGGACGATCCCCGTCTCGCCGCCCCGGCGCGGGCCCGACCGCTTCGACCTGATCGTGCTGCTGGTCTTCGCGGTCGTGTCCGTGTGGGTGCTCGGACTCGACCTCTGGCAGGTGCTCGTCCACGGGCGGACATGGACCGGGACCGATGGCACCTATGTCGTCGACCAGATGCAGTACCTGGCCTGGATCAGGTCTGCCTCCCATCACGTGCTGGCGGCCAACCTGTTCGTGCTCACACCGACGACGGCCGACTATCTGCAACCGGCCATCACGGTCTCAGGCCTGGTCGCCGCGCTGGGAGTCGCGCCCTGGCTCGCGTTGCTGATCTGGAAGCCGGTGGCAGTTCTCGCGGCGTTCTTCGGCGCCAGGGCATTCGCGCGACGGACCCTCGCCGGGTTGTGGCCGCGGCGGGCGGCGCTGGTGCTGGGGCTGTTCTTCGGGTCATTCACGGTCGTATACGGCACCTTCGGGGTCGTCGGCGACCTCTTTCCGGGCTTTCTGAGCTGGGGCTACACGTTCTCGTTGATCTCGGTGGCCGCGCTTCTGTTCGCGGTGCTCGCCTACGACACGGCTCGCACCGAGTCGCGCCGCATCTGGGTGCCCGTGTTGCTCGGCGCGCTGGCCAGCGCCCTGCATCCCTGGCAGGGCGAGACCCTGATTCTGATCGTGCTCGGAGCCGAACTGGTGATGTGGCGCCTCGAGCGACGCCTGCCCCCGCTGCTGCTTCCGGCGCTGACCGTGGCCGGATGCGCGGCCCCGCTGCTGTATTACTTCGTTCTCGGCCACCTGGACGGGTCGTGGGGCCTCGCGCGGGAGGCGAGCAAGCACGCCTTCTCGCTGCTGACGATCGTAGTTGCGCTGGCCCCGCTGCTGGTCCCGGCTGCGCTCGGTTACCGCGGCCGGCCGCGGACCTTCCTCGCCGTGCTCACCCGGACCTGGCCAGTCGCTGCCCTGACCGTGTATGCGGTGTCCCTGACCAAGCTGAGCGCAACGCCGCTGCACGCATTCTCCGGAGTCACCTTCCCCCTTGCCGTGCTCGCCGTTGAGGGGTGCCGGCGGGCCGGCTGGAGGCGGATTCCCCACGCGCGCCTCCTCGCCGTGGCCGCGATCGCGCTCGTGACCGTTCCCGCCACGGTGTGGGAGTTGAACGGCGCCCACAACCTGGCCACGCCCACGCCCGGGAACCCGAACTTCATCACGGGTGACGAGAAGCGGGCCCTCGAGTACCTCGCCCGCAACCCGGAGCCGGGTGGCGTGCTGACGCGTTTCTACCTCGGCACCGTCGTGCCCGCGGAAACCGGCCGGGCCACGTACATCGGCAATTGCCTGTGGTCCCAGCCGGACTGCTCGGGCCGGGCGAGGTCAACCGAGGATCTGCTGGAGGGGGCGCTCACGGCCCGGGCAACCCGATCCCTCGTCCTCGCCAGCGGCGCGCGCTTCGTGCTGGCTGATTGCACCGCGGTCGATCTGCGACGAGCTCTGGCGCCGATCCTCCAGTCGGCCAGGAGGTTCGGCTGCGCGGTCGTCTACACGGTGCGTCCGACCTCGGGCCGGGGGGCGTGAGCTACCTCACCACGATCAGCGTCGCGCGCATGAACGCGTGGAAGTCGCAGTAATACGTATAGGTTCCCGGCTGACTCAGAACGACCGATGCGCTGTGCCCCTGCTTCAGCGTGCCGGTGTCAAACGCCTGGCCCTGCGCGGTGGCGGTATGCGCGGTCGAGTCGCGGTTGGCGAATGTCACCCGGGCACCCGACTTGACTGTCACCGTCGCCGGCGCGAATGTGTACCCGCTGATCGCGATCGACAGCTTGGACGGCGCCGCGACGCCGGGTGAGCTCGAGCCCGTACTGGCCGGTGAGCTCGAGCCCGTACTGGCGGGTGAGCTCGAGCCGCAGCCGGCGAGGACCGCGGCCGCCGCGATCGCCGGCGCGAGGGCCCGACTCGACAGGACCGTGTGTGACATGCACTCCAGTACGAGCCTGCGTCGCCGGTGGATCACCCGCGGGAGCTCACTCCGCCCGGTGCCGGCCTACAACGGTGCCGGCCCGTCGCTGTCGAACCCGGCCGGCCGGTCACGCCGGACGCAGGGTTCGACAAGCCTTTGACGAAGTCGCAGTACTGGCCGTTCAGGACGGCCGGACGTGTCAGTGATCCGTCGTGCTGAGTCGCGCGTACTAACGATCGGGCTATGTTTCGTCACAACCGTCTTGTTCGTGGGGCCGATCTTCGTGAGTTTGCCGACGAGGAACTCATGGGGCTGGTGCATGAGGGGGAGGCGCGCGCCTTCGAGGTGATCTTCGATCGGCATTCCGGTGCCGCCTTCTCACTGGCCTACCGGATGTGCGGGCGACGGGCGATGGCCGAGGACGTCGTTCAGGAGGCGTTCCTGGCGGTGTGGCGAAGCGGGGCAAGGTATGACCGGGCGCGCGGGAGCGTGCGTTCTTGGGTCCTGGGCGTGGTGCACAACCGAGCCATCGATGCTCTCCGCCGCGGCGTCGTGCGCGAGGGTCGGAACGTGGGAGACGAAGGCCTCGCCGAGCGGTTGGCAGCAGCTGAGCGGACCGATGTGGAGGTGGCGCGTCGTGAGGACGCGCGCGCGGTCAGGTCTGCCCTGGAGGACCTGCCCCCCGATCAGCGGCGGGCGATCGAGCTGGCGTATTTCGGGGGGTTCACGCATTCTCAGATCGCCGAGATGCTCGATCTGCCCGTGGGGACCGTGAAGGGCCGGATGCGTCTTGGCCTGACGAAGATGCGTATCTCGCTGGGCGATCCGGTCGAGGTCGTGCTATGACCACCTCGGGAGATCCCATGTTTGGTGGGGGTGGTGGTGGTCGTGATTGCGGTGCTGATGCCGCCGCGTACGTGCTGGGCGCGCTGGAAGATCGCGAAGCCGAGGTGTTCCGCCATCACATGGCCGATTGCGTCGTCTGCCGCGATGAGGTGGCGACGTTGCAGGCGGTCGCCGACGCGTTGCCGCTGGCCGCTCCGCCGGTCGGGGTGCCCCGCGACCTCAAGCGCAGTGTGATGACCGCCGTGCGCGCCGAGCCGCGGGGGGCGCCCGCCCGGTCCCGGCAGAGAGACTGGAAGTCGAGCTTGACGCGGCCCGCCTGGGCGCGACCGGCGCTGGCCGGAGGCGCTGTGCTGGCCGCCGCGTGCCTGGCGTTCGTGGGGATCGAGATTGCCGGCAGCGGATCGACATCGCCCCGCGTGGTGCAGGCCAGCGTGGCCGGTCCGGCACAGTCCGCCGCTGCCTTTGTCCGGCTCCAGGACGGTCGCGGCGAGCTGGTGCTGGCTCGAATGCCCGCTGCGCCGTCCGGCCGCATCTACGAGGTGTGGCTGAAACGCGACGGACACGCGGTCAGGCCGACCAGCGCCCTCTTCAACGTGACCTCCGCCGGCACTGCGGCGGTGGACGTGCCGGGGAACCTGCGCAATGTCGATCAGGTCCTGGTCACGGCCGAGCCGCTGGGGGGAAGCTCCGTCCCCACCAGCACCCCCGTGATCGTTGCTCGGCTAACGAGTTGATCTCCCGGGTGATCTGAATCGCCGGCCGGCTCGTAGTAGGAGGAGCCAAGCCAAACCACCTGGGAGCTGTCATGGGTCTCGATAATCCGCTTCACCTCGCCTTTCTCGTCGTTCTTCTTCTGCTCGTGTTCGGAGCCAGGCGCCTGCCCGAGATGGGCCGCTCGCTCGGCGCCGGGATGCGCGGCTTCAAGGAGTCGATCAACGGAGATTCCTCCGTGTCTCACATCACCGAGATGAGTGAGTCCACCACGGCCGGCCAGCCCGCCGTCGAGACGGCTCACCCGCAGCCCGGGGTCGTCGGCGAGGCCGCTCACCAGGCCTAGCCGTCTCCGAGGCCAACGACCGAGTGAAGCAGATGCCGACCGCGATTCGCACAGTTCGCCCCGTCTCTCACGACGAACGTCTGAGCGTCGTGAGCCATCTCGACGAGCTGCGGACACGGATCATCGTGTCCCTGATCGCCGTGGCCGTCGCGTTCGGCATCTGCTTCTGGCAGAACAACCGTCTGCTTCACCTGATCGACACGCCCTTGGCCCATCAGACGCAGGTACAGGTTCGCGCCGGGCACGGGCCGCTCGGGGCCACCTACGAGGTGCAGCAGAACGCGCGTGACGTGGCCGTCCAGCTGCGCTCTGTGGTCGGCATCCTCGGTGCGCCGGGACAGCATCAATCGGCCGCTGCTGCCGCCGCGCTGCAGCGGGTTGGCACCGGACTGGGGCGGGACATCAAGCGTCTGTCGGCGGCGCCGCAGGGCGACCGGCCGGTGACGCTCGGAATCGGGGAGCCGTTCACGACCACGGTGACGGTGTCCATGATCTTCGCGCTGATCCTGGCGCTGCCGGTGCTGCTGCTGCAGGGGTACGGGTTCGTGATGCCGGCATTCGAGCCCGAGCGGCGCCGGCAGATGCGCCCGCTCCTGATGGCGATCCCGTTCCTGTTCATCACCGGGGTGGCGTTCGGGTACTTCGTCGTCCTCCCGGCGGCCGTTCACTTCTTCCAGAACTTCAACAGCGCGCAATTCAACGTTCTCGTCCAGGCCAGCCAGTACTACAAGTTCGCGGCCACGACGATGCTGGCGATGGGGTTGCTGTTCCAGGTACCCGTCGGCATCCTCGCCATCACCCGGGCGGGCATCATCACGCCCCGTCAGCTGCGCAAGAACCGCCGCTACGCGATCGCCGCCTGCGGCGCGGTCGCGGCGCTCCTTCCCGGTGATGCGGTGACGATGCTGCTCGAGACGGTGCCCCTGTACCTGCTCTTCGAGCTCAGCGTGCTGCTCGCGTCCATCGCGGAGAAACGCGCCGACCGCCGCGTGCTGGCCGCCGATCCGAATCTGGGCGAAGCGTCGTAGTGTCGTGAGTCGGACATCGGACGTGGGTGCCGCGGTGCGCGGACTCGCGAGGATGCCATTGCTCGGACCCGCTGTGATACTGGAGGGTGCATCGTGTCTCCGGCGTCCTTCACATCGACCCTGGCCGAGTCCCTGGCCGCTGACCTGCTCCAGCGCTTCCAGCGCTACGTGAGAATCGACACCCAGTCCGAGCGGGACAGGACCTCCTCGCCGAGCACTCCCGGCCAGCTCGAGCTCGGCCGCGTGCTGGTGCGGGAGCTGCGCGAGGCGGGGATCGATGAGGCGGAACTCGACCCCAACGGCTACGTGACGGCCACGCTGCGCGGCACCGAGCCCGACGCCCCCGTGATCGGGTTGGTCGCCCATCTCGACACCAGCCCGGATGCGCCCGGCTCCGGCGTCGAGCCGCTCGTCCATCGCAACTACGATGGAGGCGTGATCGAGCTGCCGGTCGACGGCACGCGGCTCGACCCCGCGGCGATCCCGGAGCTGGTCGCCAAACGCGGGCACGACCTCGTCACCGCGAGCGGCGACACCCTGCTCGGCGCCGACGACAAGGCGGGAGTCGCCGCGATCATGACGGCGGTGGCTCACCTCGCCGCGCACCCGGAGCTGCCCCGGCCGGCGCTCCGGCTCGCCTTCACGCCGGACGAGGAGATCGGAGAGGGGGCCACCCTGTTCGACATCGGCCGATTCGGGGCAGTGTGCGCCTACACGATCGACGGCTCTGAGCTGGGTGAGCTGCAGGACGAGACGTTCACCGCGTCTGAGGTGATCATCACCGTCCGCGGTGTGGACGTGCATCCCGGCCAGGCCACGGGCAAGATGGTGAATGCCCTGCGTCTGGCCTCGCGCATCGTCGCCGCGCTCCCATCGGAGACGCTCACGCCTGAGACCACCGCCGGCCGCGAGGGGTTCATTCATCCCTACGAGCTCACCGGCACAGCGGGGCAGGCGCGGATACGGGCCATCGTGCGCGATTTCGACGACGAGCTGCTCGAGCGTCACATCCAGCTCCTGCGCGCGACCGCCGAGAAGGTCGTGGGGGCAGAGCCGAGGGCCCGTCTCGAGCTCGAGACCCGCCCGCAGTATCGCAACATGCGCCGCTACATCGAGGCGGTCCCGCAGGTCGTGGAGGCCGCCGAGGCGGCGATGCGGGCCGAGGGGATCGAGCCGCTGCGCCGCCCGATTCGGGGCGGGACCGACGGCTCGCGACTGAGCGAGATGGGCTTGCCCACGCCCAACATCTTCGACGGCGGTCACGAGTATCACTCGGTCCGGGAGTGGGCCTCGGTTCAGGACATGGCCGCGGCAGCGGCGACGATCGTGCGCCTGGCCGAGGTGTGGGCACGGCCGGAGATGCTCGAGGGCGCCGGTATCACCGGCGCCGGCGCGCGTCAGGCGGATTGACCGTCAGGCACCCCCCGCGGGCGGCCCCGGCTGGGTAGGCTGGGGGCGTGAGCCCCTCAGGTCCCACATCGTTGGCCTCCCTCGACGGAGCCATCACGCCGGCCGCCGAGGCCTCGATCCCCGCCACCGATGCGGGGCTGCTGCGCGGCGACGGGGTGTTCGAGGTCATTCGCGTCTACGACGGGCAGCCGTTCGCGCTCGAGAGTCACCTCCGCCGCCTGCGCACCTCGGCCGAGAACCTGCGCCTTGCGCTCGACCTCGAGGCCGTGCGCGCCGAGATCTTCCGGCTGCTCGCGCAGGCCGGACCCGGATCCGACCACGAGATGGTCCGGGTCGTGGTCACCCGCGGTGGACGGCGGTTGCTGCTGACCGAGGCGCTGCCCGAGGCGCCGGAGCGCGTCCGGCTCGCCTCGATCACGTACTCGCCTACGCGGATCCTCGACGGCATCAAGTCGCTGTCCTATGCGGCCAACATGCTGGCGTCGCGAATCGCGCGTGAACGCGGCTATGACGAGGCCATCCTGGTCACGCCGCACGGCCGCGTGCTCGAGGCGCCGACGAGCTCGGTCTTCTGGGTGCAGGACGGCAAGCCGTTCACCCCGCCGCTCCAGGACCACATCCTGGCCTCGATCACCCGCGCCCTCGTGATCGACGTCTCGGATGTCCGGGAGCGGCCCTGCACGCTGGAGGATCTCGCCGGCGCCGACGAGGCCTTCCTGGCCTCCACGACGCGCGAGGTACATCCGGTGGCGGCCGTCGATGACAGCGAGTTCAACGGCATCGGTCCCGTCACGGCGAGAACGGCGGCGGCCGTCGCGGACCGCATCCGCTCCGAGCTCGGCGGCGGATGAGGCGGGTGAGATCGCGCGCCGCTGCGGCGGCGGGCGCCCCGGTGGGTGGCGGACGATGAAGGTGCTGACGGTGATCGGCAACCGGCCCCAGTTCATCAAGGCCGCCGCGGTGTCGCCGAAGCTCCGCGAGCAGCACGAGGAGGTGATGGTCCACACCGGCCAGCATTTCGACGACGAGCTCTCGGCGGTGTTCTTCAGTGAGCTCGGGCTGCCGGCCCCGGAGCGTCAGCTCAACGTGTCAGGCGGCTCGAACACGTCGCAGGCGGGACGAATGCTGCTCGCCCTCGAGCCGGTGATCGACGAAACGCGGCCTGACGTGGTGCTCGTGTACGGGGACACGAACTCCACCCTCGCGGGGGCGATCGCCGGCGCCGAGGCCGGGATCCCCATCGCCCACGTGGAAGCCGGCATGCGCTCCTTCGACCGCTCGATGCCGGAGGAGCGCAACCGCGTGCTAACCGATCACGTGTCGGCGCTGCTGCTCTGCTCCAGCGAGGTGGCGGTGTCGAACCTGCGAGCCGAGTTGGTGGCCGGGAACGTGGAGCTGGTGGGCGACGTGATGGTCGATGTCGCCCGGGCGATCTGGCCACGTGCGCGGGGGCGCAGCGATCTGCTGGCCGCCCGCTCCCTCACCAGCGGCGAATACGTCCTGGTCACCGCCCACCGAGCCGGCAACGTGGACGATCCTGGGCGCCTGCTGCGCCTCGTCGAGCTGCTGCTCGCGATCCCGCACCCGCTCGTGTTCCCGCTTCACCCGCGTACGCGGGCTCGGCTCGAGGCCGCGGAGCTGCTCGATCGCCTGCGCGGGGCCGGCCACGTGCAGCTGACGCCGCCGCTGGGTTACGTCGAGTTCGCCACGCTGGTGTGCCACGCTGGCGCCGTGCTCACCGACTCCGGTGGGCTTCAGAAGGAGGCCTATCTGGCGGGCGTGCCGTGCATCACGCTGCGACCCAGTACCGAGTGGACCGAGACCGTGCAGCACGGTTGGAACGTGCTGGTCGACCTCGACCGCGGCGCCGCTCTGGCCGCCCTCGAGCGTCCGGCGCCGATCGAGCACCCGGACCTGTACGGAGACGGTCGCGCCGGCGAGCGCGTCGTTTCCGCTCTTACACTGTTTTGCGGATGAGGCGGTGGATCCCATGACCGAGTCGGCGCTCCGCGTCGGCGTCGTCGGCCTCGGCTACTGGGGGCCGAATCTGGCGCGCAACTTTGCCGCCCTGCCGGGCTGCGAGCTCGCCTGGTGCTGCGATCAGTCCGAGGAGGCGCGGGCGCGGATCGCGCCGCAGTTCCCGGGCACGCGGTTCACCGCCGAGCTGGAGCAGCTGCTCCAGGATCCCACGCTGGACGCGATCGCGCTCGCCACGCCCGTGCCCACGCACGCCGATCTGGCCGTGAGGGTGCTCGAGGCCCGCAAGCACTGCTTCGTGGAGAAGCCGCTGGCCCAGTCGGTGGCCGGCGCCGAGCGCGCGGTGGCGGCCGCGTGGGCCGCGGGCCGAGTATTGATGGTCGGCCACCTGCTCGAGTACCACCCGGGCGTGCGCAAGCTCAAGGAGCTGGCCGATACCGGCGAGCTCGGGGAGCGGATCTACTACATCTACGGGAACCGGCTCAATCTCGGCAAGCTGCGGGCGGACGAGAACGCCCTCTGGAGCCTCGGCGCGCACGATGTGTCGGTCGTGCTCTACCTCGCCGGAGAGGAGCCGGTCGACATCGTCGCTCACGGCGAGTCGTATGTGCGCGATGGCGTCGAGGACGTCGTGTTCTGCTTTCTGCGCTTCCCCTCGGGGCTCTCGGCTCATCTGCACCTCTCGTGGCTCGATCCGCACAAGGAGCGCCGGTTCACCGTCGTCGGCTCGCGCCGAATGGCGACCTTCGACGACATGGCGCTTGAGGGCAAGCTGAAGATCTATGACAAGGGCTTCGACGAGGACGCGCGCACCTACGGCGAGTACATCACCCGGACCGGCGACATCTTCTGTCCCAGCATTCCCAACCTGGAGCCGTTGCGGGTCGAATGCGAGCACTTCGTCGAGTCGATGCGCACCGGCCACCAGCCCCGTTCCGACGGCGCCAGCGGCCTGCGTGTCGTCCGGGTGCTCGAGGAGCTCCAGCATTCGCTCGATGCCTCGGCCCGCGTCGCCGCCGACCGTGTCCCCTGATCCGCCCGCCACGGGGCGCCGCCTCGCCGCCGGCGTGGACCCGGGCGCCCACCTGTCCTCGAGGGCCGCGGTGGCGGCCGACGTGTCGGTCGCGCCCGGCGCGGTAATCGGCGCCGGTGTGAGCGTCGGCGCCGGCGCGGTGGTCGGATCGGGCGCGGTGATCCACGACGGAACGGAGATCGGGGCGCGCTGCGTGATCGAGGACGGTGCGATCCTCGGCAAGCGCCCGCGTCTGCGGGCTCGCTCCACAGCGCCGCGCGGCGAGCTGGCTCCGCTGGTGGTGGGACCGGGAGCGTCGATCTGCGCCGGCGCAGTCGTGTACGCCGGGGCCGTGATCGGCGCCGAGGCGATCATCGGCGACCAGGCACACGTGCGTGAGCGGGTCACGATCGGCGAGCGCACCGTCATCGGCCGTGGCTCGTCGGTCGAGCTCGATGCCCGCGTGGGCGCCCGGGTGATCGTGCAGTCCAACGTCTACGTGACCTCCGGGACGGTGATCGAGGACGACGTCTTCCTGGGCCCGGCGGTCGTGACCACGAACGACCACACGATGGGTCGCCACCCCCGCGAGGAGCCGACGCCCGGACCGGTGTTCCGGCGCGCCTGCCGTGTCGGCGGCGGTGTCGTGGTGGTCCCCGGCATCGTGGTCGGCGCCGAGGCCTTCGTCGCTGCCGGAGCGGTGGTGACGGCCGACGTGGCCGAGCGGGCCGTGGTCATGGGCGTACCGGCCAGATTCGTCCGCGAAGTCGAGGACGAGGACCTGCTCGAGCGCTGGCGCTAGTTCCCTACGCGGCCGCGTCGTGACGCTCACCGTCGACCGGATAGGACGCGAACTCGTCGAACAGCTCGCGCAGGCGATCGAGCACGGCTGCCGTGGTTCGCAGGTCGGCGTCGCTGAACTCGGCCAGGGCCGCACGCCAGCGGGGCTCCATGACCGCCCGGCGCTGTTCGATCACCGCGCGGCCGTGATCCGTCAGTGAGGTCAGAACGATGCGCTTGTCGAGGTCGGAGCGCACTCGCTCGACGAGCCCCGCTGCCGCGAGGCTGTCGAGCATCTGCGTGACCGTGGCCGCCGACAGGTCAGCCCTGCAGGCCAGCTCACGCGCAGACAGCTGCCCGTGCTCGCCGAGCCCGAACAGCAATCCGTACTGCGCGTAGCTGAGTTCGCCGGGCCGGTGGGTGTCGCGCCCCCGCAGCCGGCGCACCGCACCCATCGCCGCCTTGAACGAGCGACCGAGCTGCTCGGCCGCGGCCTGGTCGGCGACGGGGACGTCGCCGGCCGGGGTCTCGCCGGCAGGAGGGCCGCCGGCGGGCGTGCTCATGCCGGGACCGCCTCCGCCACGGCCTCGGCGGGGACCCCGTCGAGCTGGCTCTTCGCGGCCTTCGCTCTGCGCTCCGCGCCGACCAGGACGATGCAGGGAATGATCGCCAGCGCGGTGATCGCTGCCGACCACCAGAAGGCGGTGCCGTAGGCGTCGGCGGCGCCGGCCAGCGTGTGAACGCCGACCAGGGCGCGTTGCAGGACGACGGCGAGCACGGCGGTGCCGATCGAGCCGCCGACGCGCTGGAGCACGTTCAGCTGCGGCGTAGCATCGGACAGCTCCGATCGCTCCAGAGCAGCGAACGCGGCCGACATCGCGGGCATGAAGGCGAAGCCGATGCCCATTCCCCGCACCAGCATCGCGACCGAGAGCCAGGTGATCGGCGTGTGCGCGCCGATGAACCCGAACGGGATCGTGGCGATGGTGGTCACGATCACTCCGAACAGGGCCAGCGGCCCACCGCCGTAGCGGTCGGTGAGCTTGCCGGCCAGCGGCATCACCAGCGCCATGCCGAGGCCCTGGGGCGCGGTCAGCAGTCCGGTGGCCACGACGCTCTGATGCCTGACGTCCTGCCAGTACAGCGGCAGCAGGATCATGCCGCCGAACAGCGCGGCGCCGAGGCAGAACATCGCGATCGATGCGGAGGAGAAGGTCGGCTTGCGGTACAGGCGCAGGTCGAGCAGCGGATTGCGGATGCGGAGCGCGTGGAACGCGAACAGCGCGACCAGCGTCACACCCACGACGCAGGGCCCGATGACCTTCGGGGAGGTGAAGCTGCCGGTGGTCCCGATCTCGGCCAGGCCGTAGGTGAGCAGCGGCAATCCCGTGGCCATCAGCACCAGACCCAGTACATCGAGACGGCCGGCGGGTGCCTGCTTGCCCGCGGGAAGGATCCGCAGCCCGGCCACCACGGCGACGATGCCGATCGGGACGTTCACGTAGAAGATCCAGCGCCAGCTCAGGTTCTGGACGATCAGACCGCCCAGCGTGGGCCCCAGGATCGGGGCGAGCATCATCGGAACCGCGACGATCGACATCACCCGGCCCATGCGCTTAGGGCCGGCCGCCTCGGCCATCATCATCTGCCCGATCGGCAGGATCATGCCGCCACCCAGGCCCTGGATCACGCGGAACAGGGTCAGCTGGGTGGTGGAGGTCGCGAGTCCGCACAGCATCGATCCGGCCACGAACAGGACCAGCGACACCAGGTACACCCGCTTGGGGCCGAAGCGCCGAGCGGCCCAGCCGGAGACCGGGATCACGGCGGCCAGCGCGAGCATGTAGCCGGTCACCACCCACTGGATATCGGCGATCGGGCTGTGCAGGTCGCGCCCGAGGGTGGCCAGCGCCACGTTGACGATCGTCGTGTCGAGGATCGACATCATCGAGCCGAGGATGACCACGGCGCTGATGCGCCACACGTATGCGTCAATGCGATCTGGCGCGCCGCTCACGGCGGCCCCTTTCCTCGGCCGGCATTCATAAGGTGCCGAAAGATTAGGTACCGAATGAGCCAGATGTCAAGGCCTGCGGTCAGCGGTACGGGGTGCTCAGCGGAGCAAAGGACCGTCCGGCCCGTCGGGCACTATGCCCGGCCCGTGTCTGCGTTTCGCTCGACTGTTCCCCGCGCCCCGCTGCGCGCCTGGCAGCTGCGCGCCCTGACCGCGATGTCCGACTGGCGGCACGGCAGCTTCCTTCTCTCGGCCGCGCCGGGAGCGGGCAAGACGAGGCCGGCGCTCGAGCTGGCCGGCCGGGCGCTCCGCGCCGGTGATATCGGAGGCGTCATGGTCGTCTGCCCAACCGCGCCCCTGACCCGCCAGTGGGCGGCCGCGGCCGCCGAGCTCGGCCTCGACCTCGTCCCGGACTCCGAGTCGCCACGGCCGCCGCGTGGCTTCCAAGGCGTCTCGATCACCTATTCACGCGTGGCCTCGGCGTCTCACCGCTGGCGCCGTGAGCTCCCACACAGGGTGCTCGTGATCGCCGATGAGGCGCACCACCTCGGCGAGGACCTGGCGTGGGGCGAGGGATTCGCCACGGCGTTCGGCGACGCGCCCCGGTGGCTGCTGCTCTCGGGCACGCCGTTTCGCTCCGACGCGGCCTCGATTCCCGGCGTTCGCTACGACCGTGATGGCCTCGCCGAGCCCGATATCTCGTACACGTACGCCGACGCCGTTCGCGATGGCGTGTGCCGGGCGGTCTGCTTCGTCGCCTACGACGGGGCGCTGTCGTGGCGCAGCGGCGACGACGTGATCGAGTCGAGCTTCGAAACCGTCCTCTCGACCCGCGAGGCCAGCCGCCGCTACCGCACCGCCATCTCGACCGAGCTGCCCGATGGCTTGCCGCGCATCCTGCGGGAGGCCGACGAGAAGCTGCGCGGGCTGCGGCAGGCCGGTCACGGGGACGCCGGCGGCCTGGTGCTCGCCGCCGACACCGAGCACGCGCGGCGGGTGGCCGGACTGCTGCGCGAGGTGACCGGGCGATCGCCGCTGGTCGTGCTCCACACCGAGTCTCAGGCTGCGGCCAAGCTGGCCGCGTTCACTCGCTCTCGCGACCCGTGGATCGTCGCGGTCAACATGGTCTCCGAGGGCGTCGACATCCCACGGTTGCGGGTCGGGGTGTACGCGACCGCAGCCAAGACGCCGCTCGTCTTCCGCCAGATCGTCGGCCGTTTCGTGCGCACGGTGCCCGGCCGTCCGGTCGAGCCCAGCTGGCTGTACATCCCGGCTGATCCGGTGCTGCGCGATCACGCCAGCACGATCGAGACCGAGCTCCGGCGGGCGCCGCGGAAGCTGAGCGAAGAGGAGGAGGGGTGGGATCGTGAGGAGCGGCTCCGCACCGAGCCGGGCGAGACGCTTCATTTTGAGCCGCTCAGCGCTGACGTGGCGCCGCAGATGACCCTGTTCGGACCGCCTGCTGCGGCGCCGCCGGTTGCGCCCGTTGGGCCGGTCGGACCCGCGGCCGAGCGCGAGGAGCCCGGCGAGCGCTGGGAGAACGTTCCGGCGTTCGAGCGGCGAGCGATGCTTCGCGGCGAACGTCATCGGCTGGTCTCCGAGGTCAGGCACCGTGACGGGAGCAGCCATCGCGACATCAACGCATGGCTGAATCGCCGGCTCGGGATCTCGAGCGTCGAGGAGGCGACGCTGGAGCAGCTCGAGCGCTCCGTCGAGCTGCTGGTGGCCAAGCTCACGCAACGACGCTGAGCCGGCGCTGCCCGATCGCGGGGCTGAACCACGCGGTCGCCGTGGCGATCGAGCGGGTGTTCCTGGCCGGCCGGCTGGCCGAGATCAGCTGACCACCGGTGCGGCGCCGGCCATGCCGCGGCTCGCCTCGGTCCAGATGATCTCGTCACGGCTCGGTCCGATGCCGATCAGGGCGATCGGGACGCCGACGAAGTCGGCCACGAACGCGAGGTACTCGCGCGCAGCGGCGGGCAGATCCGATTCGCTGCGGCACTCGCTGAGATCCTCTGACCAGCCGGGCATCTCGACGTACTCGCCGACCGCGTGGTGGAGCACGCTCTGGTGATAGGGGAAGTAGTCGAACTCCGCCCCCTCGGCGCCGCGGTAGCGCGTGCACACGCTGATCTGGTCGAGCCCGGAGAGCACGTCGAGCTTGGTCACGGCCAGCGCAGTCAGCGAGTTGATCCGGGCCGCGTAGTGCAGAGCGACCAGGTCCAGCCACCCGACCCGGCGAGGTCGGCCGGTGGTGGTCCCGTACTCGCCTCCGCGCTCGCGCATCAGGTCGGCCAGCTCGCCTTCGAGCTCCGTGGGAAACGGGCCCGAACCCACCCGGGTGCCATAGGCCTTGGTGACGCCCCAGACCTCGTCGATGTCCTTTGGTCCTACACCGGCGCCGATGCAGGCTGCGCCGGCGACCGGGTTCGACGAGGTGACAAACGGATACGTGCCGTGGTCGATGTCGAGCAGCGCGCCCTGAGCGCCCTCGAAGACGACCAGCGCGTCCTCATCGAGCTTGTCGAGCACCAGACGGCTCGTGTCGGTGATGTACCGCTCGAGGCGGTGTCCGTAGGTGAGGTAGTCGTCCGTCATTGCCTGAAGGTCGAGGCGCGGGTCGCGCGCGAACGGGCGCAGCGAGTGCCACTTGGGCTCCAGCGCCGCGACGATCTTCTTCTTCAGGATCTTCTCGTCCAGCAGGTCCTGAACCCGGATTCCCAGCCGCGCTGCCTTGTCGGCATAGCAGGGCCCGATCCCCCGGCGCGTGGTCCCGATCTGGAGCTTGCCGAGCTTCGCCTCCCCGGCGTGGTCGAGCATCATGTGGTACGGCATGATCAGGTGGGCGTTGGCCGAGATCCTCAGCCCGCTGGTGTCGACGCGGCGGCGCCGGAGCTCATCGAGCTCGTCGGTGAGCACCTTCGGGTCGATCACGACCCCGTTGCCGATCACGCACAGCTTCCCCGGGTGGAGGATGCCGGAGGGCATCAGGTGCAGCTTCCAGGTCTGCCCGTCGCGGACGATCGTGTGCCCGGCGTTGTTGCCGCCCTGGAAGCGGACGATCGCGTCGGCCCGCTCGGCGAGCAGGTCGGTGATCTTGCCTTTTCCCTCGTCGCCCCACTGAGCGCCGACGATCACGATTCCGGGCATAGCGGGATCAGTGTACGTGGGCGGGCGCCGGGCCCGCCTCAGGCCGAGCGCAGCTCCATGCGGCGGTCATGTCCCATCACCGGCAGCTCATCGCACATCTCGGTCAGTCGCGAGACGGTACGAATCGTGATCTGGTCCTGCAGCTCCTCACGGGTGGTGATGTTCGTGGTGATCACCATCGAGCGCTCGTCCTCGTAGCGCGCGTTGACGATCGAGTACAGCTCCTCCAGTACCCAGTCCGTCGTGCGCTCGGCCCCGACGTCGTCGATGTGCAGGAGATCGACGGCCGTCAGCCGGTCGAGCAGGTCGACGTGCGAGCGCTCGGCGCGGTGGGTGTCCCGGATCTCGTTCAGCAGCCTGGGGAGCGAGTAGATCGCCACCGAGCGCCCCGCGCTCGCCGCCGCCTTCGAGACCAGCATCGCCAGCGTGGTCTTGCCGGTGCCCACCGGGCCCATGAACCACAGGCCCCGCCCAGCGTCGAGCTGGGCGTCGATCGTGTCGGCGAAGCGGCGCACGTGGGCGACGACCTCAGGCCTGATCTCGGTGACCGGGGGGCGGTCGAATGCGACGTCCCGGTACCGCCGCGGGATCACCGCGGACAGGCTGCGCGCCTTGCTCGACGCGACCTGGTGGCGTCGGCAGCGGCAATCGAAGGCGGTGTTCGTCGCCTCGTCGTAGACGAACCCGGAGCCGTCGCAGACCCCGAACTGGCAGCGGTCGCTCATCAGCTGAAGCGCTCGCCGGCGTAGTTCATGAACTTGGGGAACTCGGTGCGGAAGGTGAGCACGATGTCGCCGACCGGTCCGTTGCGGTGCTTGGCCACGATGATGTCGGCCTCACCCGGGCGCTCGGACTCGTCCTTGAGGTAGTACTCCTCGCGATAGATGAACATCACCAGGTCGGCGTCCTGCTCGATCTGGCCCGATTCGCGCAGGTCCGAGAGGATCGGCTTCTTGTCGCCTCCGCGCTGCTCCACCGCGCGGCTCAGCTGGGAGAGGGCGATGACCGGGACGTTCAGCTCGCGGGCGAGGCTCTTGAGACCGCGGCTGATCTGACCCACCTGCTCGACGCGGCTCTCGACCCGCCCCTCGTGGCGCATCAGCTGCAGGTAGTCGACGATGATCAGCCCGAGCCCGTTGTCCAGCTGATTGTGCAGCCGCCGGGACTTGGCGCGGATCTCCAGCACGCCGGTGTCGCTGGAGTCGTCGATCCACAGCGGCGCCGCGGCCAGTCGCTGGCAGGCGGCCAGGATCGAGGCCCAGCGGTTCTCGGCCACGCGGCCCTTGCGCAGCTCATCGCCCTTGATCTTCGCCTGCGAGGCCACGAACCGCTGGGCGAGCTCGGACTCGGACATCTCGAGCGAGAACAGCGCCACCGCGTGATCTTCGAGGACGGCGTTCTCGGCGATGTTGGTCACCAGTGCCGACTTGCCCATTGAGGGCCGGGCGGCGAGGATGACCAGATTCCCCGGCTGGAAGCCGCCGGTCAGCGCGTCGAGGTCCTTGAACCCGGACGGAGTGCCGGTCAGGGGCGTCTTGGCGATCGACAGGCGGTGGAGCTTCTCCGTCTCCTGGTCCAGGATCTCGGCGATTGGCCGGAACTTCTTCTGACGCTCGTCATGCGCGACCTCGAGCACCGCCCGCTCGGCCTGCTCGACCAGCTCCTGCGCCGGCGCCTGCCGTTCCAGCACGCTGGCCTGGATCACATAGGAGGTCTCCAGCAGCGCCCGGAGCTGCGCATTGTCGCGGACGATCCGCCCGTACTCCCGCGCATGACCGGCCGCGGGCACCCATCCGGCCAGCTCGTCGATCGCCTCCGGGCCGCCGATCTCCTCCAGCTTGCCGTGCTGCCGCAGCGTCTCGGCGACGGTCAGATGGTCGATCTTGCGGTTGCTGCGGTGCAGCTCGAGCATCGCCGCAAACACCGCACCGTGCTGCTCGCGGTAGAAGTCCTCCGGCTGCAGGTGCTCTTCGATCAGCAGCCCGTACAGGTGGCGCTCATCCAGCAGCACCGCCCCCAGCACCGACTTCTCGGCCTCGAGGTTGTGGGGCGGGAGGGCGATCTTCTCAGCGACGCTCATCGGACCTGATCCGAGTCTAGATTCGGCTCCGGCGACGCCGCGGCCGCGATCCCGCAACCAGCACGGAATTCCTGATCGGAGCCGATCCCGGACCGGGCAGCCGAGCGCGACCGCGGCGGCGGCTGACGGCCCGCCCTCGGCCGCGGTCAGCGCTGCTCGACGACCATCGTCTTGACCGCCGCGGTCACACCGTCGGCGATCTCGACGACCACCATGTAGGTGCCGATGTTTCGGATCGGCACCTCGAGGTGGATCTTGCGGCGATCGATCTTGATCCCGCGGGCATCGCGGATCGCGTCGGCGATGTCCTGCGTCGTGACCGAGCCGAACAGGCGGCCGTCGTCACCGGCCTGCTGCGGGATCGTCAGCACCGTGCGGCCGAGGGTCGCGGCGCTCTCCTGAGCCCGCTCCTCGGCCTCGCGCTTGAGACGCTCCGCCGCGTCCCGGCGGCGGCTGGCGGCCTCGATCGACCCGCGCGTCGCGGGCTCGGCGAGCTTGCGAGGCAGCAGGTAGTTGCGCAGATAGCCGGCCGACACGTCGACCACGGTCCCGCGCTCACCCAGCGACTCGACGTCCTGCAGCAGGATTGCCTGGGCCACGAGGTCCTCCGGTCAGCGATCGCGGTCGCGACCGCGATCGCGATCGCGGTCGCGATGGTCGCTCCCGCCCTCGGCGACGTAGGGCAGAAGCGCAAGCTCGCGTGCGCGCTTGACGGCGCGCGCGACCTGGCTCTGGTGGCGCCGGCAGGCTCCGGTGATCCGGCGCGAGCGGATCTTGCCCCGCTCGGAGATGAACCGTCGCAGCGCGGACACGTCCTTGTAGTCGACCTGGTCGATCTTGTCCCGACAGTACGGGCAAGGCTTGCGCCGGCCTGAGGTCGGCCCACCCTTCCTGTCCCGCCGGCGAACCGGCCGTCTGCGTGCTTTTGCCACCTGAATTACCTCTACTCGCTGCTTCTGGACCGGGCTACGCGGTCATCTGTGGGGTCTCGCGCCTCAGAACGGAATGTCGTCGTCGGCAACTCCGGCGCTCACGGGAGCGGACTCGAAATCACCCGTGTCGATCGGGATGTCGCTCTCAGCAGCGCGAACATTGCTGGAGAAACCGTTCCCGTTGACCGCGTCGTCACGCCCTCCGAGGAACTGAACGGAATCAGCGATGATATCGACCGACTGGCGCTTTTGCCCATCGACCTCGTATTCACGCCACTCGAGCCGCCCGTCGATGGCCACCGGACGTCCTTTGGAGAGGAAGCGGGAGCAGTTCTCGCCCTGGGCGCCCCACACCGTCACGTCGAAGAAGTTGGGCTTGTCCTCCCACTCTCCGGTGGCGTTGTTCTTGCGCCGCGTGTTGCAGGCGATCCGCAGTTTGCAGACCGACATGCCGCCGCTCGTCGAGCGCAGTTCCGGATCACGAGTGAGGTTTCCGGTCATCACGACCCGGTTGATGTTGGTGGCAGCCATGCTCGGGGCTCCTTTCCAGGAATCGTTGTCAAGCTCCTGTCCGAGTCTAGGCCCGGCGCGGTCGGCAACCGCCGCGCTGCCCGGAAAATGGGCAGAAAGGTTGCAATCAGGACGCCAAGGGGTCACACGCCGGCACGATCTCGTGCCATTCCGAGCGCCCGGGGGGCCTAGTCGCCGGCGCCGTACTCGCCGGTCGCGGCGGCTGCGGGTGACGGCGCGGCGGCCACGGCCGGCCGCGGATCCGGCGGGGGCGGCGTGCCGGGGAGAACCTTGATGATCCGGAACCTGATCACACCGTCGGCGATGTGCAGGTTGTGGGTCAGCGTCTCCAACAGCGTGGCGGGCCCGGCGAACTGGAGCAGGTGATACTCGCCCTCGGTCTCGTGATTGATCTCGTAGGCGAGAGGCCGGGTGCCCCAGTCGTCGTTGCGCTCGACCTTGCCGCCGCCGCTGGAGATCGCCGACTCGACGTCGGCCAGGATCTTGGCGCGCTGATCGGGTTCGACATTCGTCGAGAGCATCAGCATCAGGTCGTAGATGAGGGGCGGCTTGGTCATGGCAGGGGCGGGCGGCGGCCGACTATAGCAACGGTGCTCGGATCGCCGACTACGTCGCGCGGTTGGGAGAGGGGCAGGCGCTGCGGTGAGTCGTGCCGCGCCGACCGGCGCGCTTGGGGCCGGGGGCTGGGGGGGTCGGTCTCTTGGGCTGTCGGCCTCGGAAGTGGCGCGACTGGCGTCAACGGCGGCTGAGGAAGGGTGGCAGGCGGCCAGTGGCGCCCAGGTGAACTCCCGGCGGCGAGCAG